>WQYB01000028.1 GCA_009781475.1 Treponema sp. | reverse complement strand
TCGTCAATTAAAAATATCCGTGTATCAAACCCGCCTGCTTTTTTATGGGTTAATCCTGTGGGTGTTTCCAGAAAAGGCGCTCCATTAGAAGGCATCGATTCTGCAAGCCGTTCCGTACATCATTTATCAGCTTGCTTTAATGGGTTATCAACAGGTATAGATGACTTAACCCGAGGTGAATTGAAATTTTATCAAGGTGATATATTCGGCGCAGAGACACTTTTAAATAATGTTTTAACAAAAACTCGTATCCATTTTAATAAAGGTTTTGAATTTGCGCACCGCGCCTTGCTTTACACAATGCGAATCGCAGTTTTTCAAGGTGATCACCAAAAAGCAGAAAAAGCGCTGAAAGAAACAAAAATGCAGTTAGACGAAGTTGATTACAGCAATCGTTTTTTTAATTACGATATTTCTCTTGGATGGTATTACTATATGATGGATTCTCTGAAGATGATTCCAGGCTGGATTCAGGAAAATTTTTCTTCGTATGGCCATGCTAGTTTTAATGAAAATTTCGGCAATCAGATAAAAGCGCGCTATCACTACATGACAAGAAATTATCCTCCGTTGCTTTCTTATATTCAGGAAATGAGAAAGCGGGAATCGTATTTATACGGGCGAGTAGAAATGCTGGCAATAGAAGCCTGTATACATTACAAAATGAAGGACAAGAAAAAAGCATGCTCTGTTTTGACAGAAGCTTATGCAACAGCTGCTCCAAATGATCTCTTAATGCCTTTTATCGAACTTGGCAAAGACATTCGTACACTGACGGCTTATGTTCTCAAAGAAAGAATACCCAAATATAATGTTCCCGGAAAATGGCTGGAACATATCAATCGCAAAGCCGCAAGTTATGCCAAACATCATGGTCATATTATTGCCAAATACAGACAGGCAAGCGGTATATCGAATGATTTTAGTATTTCTCCAAGAGAGAAAGATATTCTTACAGATCTTTCCCGCGGGCTTTCGCGAACAGAAATAGCCGCAAACAGAAATCTTTCGATTAACACTGTAAAAATGGTAATTAACAATGTTTATTCAAAGCTTGGCGCCGAAAGCCTTGCAGATGCCATCCGCGTCGCGATAGAAAGAAATATTATTTAAATTTCCGGCAATAAACCTCCAAACTCTGAGCTCTAAGCTAGGGGCTCTAGCTCTTTACAATCGAAATATAATACATTAACATGAAAATAACTACCAAAAACGAGGAGGTCAGCATGAACACAGCGCTTTTAAAATGCCGCAATTTAAGCACTTTGTTTCATTTTGAGCGCCCTCGGTTAAAAAACTTATTCCAACAGGCTATTCATTACCCGCTTGTTCTTGTATGCGCGGGAGCTGGTTATGGCAAAACAACAGCCGTTCATGATTTTGTTCAGGACTCTCAGGCAATTACAGTATGGGTGCAGCTGTCCGATCGTGATAATATTCCGGGACGTTTCAGGGAAAACTATACTCACACAATGAGACATGTAAACGCAGACTTTGCAAAAGAAATAAGTAAGATTGGTTTTCCTGACACCGACGAGAAAGTAATTCAATTCCACAAATCATCCTACGCCAATGCAACGCAGATCAAAAGACGAATCGTAGTTTTTGATGACTTTCATCGTATCGAAAATCCTGTCGTTCTGCGTTTTATAGAAAAAGCCTTTCTTGATATGCCGCCGGAAACTTCTTTGTTTTTAATTTCACGCACCGTCGCCCGTATCAATACTACAGGATTAGTTTCCAGCGGAAGTGTTTTTAATATAAGCGAAGATGATCTGCGTTTTAATGAGAATGAACTTGCGTTATTTTTTCGCTCTTTGGAAATTCCTCTATTGCCAGAAAACCTGCATGAAATTTTGCAGGATACCAAAGGCTGGGCTTTTACAATAAACCTGATTGCGCGAACATACCAAAAAGCTCCGTCATATTCAGGTTATCTTCGTAACGCAATGAAATCAAATATTTTTAAGTTAATGGAAACCGAAATTTGGGATGGACTCTCAAGTAATTTGCAAATATTTTTTGTACGACTTTCTCTGATTGACCACTTAGCTTTTGATCTTATCAAGTTATTAGCGGGCAGTGAAGAAAATCTGATTCTTGAGCTTGAACGTCAAAGCGCTTATGTGCGCATGGACAACTATATTAACGCTTATCTGATCCACCCGCTGTTTCTTGAATTTCTGGCAGCCAAACAGGATATTCTTTTGGAAGACCAAAAAAATGAAACTTATATAATTGCAGGTAATTGGTGTAACAAAAATGGTTTTAAAATTGACGCTCTTTCTTATTTTGAAAAGACAAAGGACTATGCTTCGATAGTTTCCTGTCTTTCTGAATGGCCCTCCCAAATTCCTTACGATATTGCAAAGTTCGCAGCATTAATTTTTGATCGTGCGCCGGAGAATATGTTTGAAAAGATTGACAATTTTGCACTATTGCATTTTCGCAGCTATTTGTGTCAGGGGCTCTGGCAAAAAACAATCGACATTGGAAATTATTATGAGACTAAATTCCTAACGCTGCCAGAATCTGAATTCAGAAATCGAAATTTAGGTCATTTGTACTATCATTGGAGTATTCTGCGCGGCATGATGTCTCTAACTGATCATCAGTATGATTTTGATCACTACATGGAAAAGTTTTGTAAATATTTTCCTCAGCCCTCTGATCCTGAGGTATTTAATTTATTTCCAGCTCCATGGATCAACAATGTTGGTTCTTCTAAAAAGGGTTTATTACAAATGTTTATCGATTCTATAGATCGCACAACAGGTTTTATAGAAAAATCTTTTAATGGTTTCAGAAACGGACACTTAGAGCTGGCATACGCAGAACTTTATTTTTACCAGGGTGATCTGGAAAAAGCAGAAACCTGCATTAATGGCTGTCTTAAGTACGCTTTAAAAAGCAAACTGTTTGATCTAACACATAGAGCGCTTTTTTATATTTTGCGAATTGGTATTGCGCAAGGCGATTATCAAAAAGCACAGCAAGCTATAAATACTTTAATAACTCATTTGGATATAAAAGAGCATACCCATCGCTATGCAAATTATAACATATGTTTATGCTGGTATTTTTGCACAATAAATCAACCTGATAATGTCCCTGAACAACTTAAGGAACATTTTTCTCACTATGGTTATGCGGGTTTTCTGGAAAATTTCGAGAATCAGATGAAAGCCAGATACCATTACACGACAGGAAATTACCCTCCACTTCTTTTGTATATCGAAGAAATGAAAAAGAGAGAATCGTTCTTATTTGGACGTTTGGAAATACTGGCAATAGAAGCTTGTATACATTATAAAATGAAAAACAAGGATAAAGCGCTAACTGTTCTTGCAGAAGCTTACGAAACAGCAGAACCCAACGGTATTGTGATGCCATTCATTGAACTTGGCAAGGACATTCGTACTCTGACTCTATTTGCGATCAAAGAATATAAATCAGGAAAATTAAAAAAACGTATTCCTAAAACCTGGCTTGAATCTATTAATCAAAAGTCTGCCGCCTATGCTAAAAAGCTTGGTAATGTTATTTTAAAACACAATCTGGTAAACGGCATTACAGACAACTTTAACATTTCTCCCAAAGAAAAAGAAATTCTGACATTACTCTCTCATGGTCTGTCACGCGCAGAAATTGCCACAAAACTAAAACTGCCGCTTAATACAATAAAAACAACGATTAAAAAAGCTTGTTTAAAGCTTGGCACAGAAAGCCTTGCAGACGCAATCCGTATTGCAACAGACAGGAGGATTATTTGAATCATACAGCTCCCGCAGCGAAGCTTCCAGCATAGCAATAAATACACCCATTTAAACACGTATTATACTCGCCAATATCTCTGCTTGCTACGCAGCCGCATTCCAACCGCTGATTTTTATCTTTTTTAATTGATAAATCGTGCCCAGTTAATTTTGCGATTAGCTCATCGTCGATACATTTTGCATGTTTTATATTGTATTGGGAAAGATCGATATTTTCTGCACAGGTTGCAATTGATAGATTATTTTCCTTAGCAGATATAGAAAAGTTTTCTGCAAGTATTAGTTTCTGTTCGGTTGTTGCCTCTGTAATACCGTTAGCTTTTAAATTTTCTGCAATTTTCTTGTAAAAATCGATATAGCTAAAAATTATTTTTTCTGTATAACCTTTTAGTTGATATGCCATCTCGTTAAATTTTTCGATATGATACTGCACTGTGTATTTTGCATTAAGCAAAACTGGATCGTAACGCCAGATAACCTTTTGCGCACTTATCTTGTCTGATAACTTTTTAAAAGTTTCGATTATCTCGCTCTTTGGCGGCAGATTTCTTTCTATATCGCTATTATACGGATTAATCGTAAATTGAAAATAATATGTATATTCGTTTAAGAATTCAAGTTTATCCAGCATAGGTTTTGGGTTTTTACTCCAGAATACAATGCAATCAACATCATTCGGCTCAAGACTAATTTTGCTAATTTGATCTGGATTAAACGGGTTTTTAACATGGACACAACGCTCTTTTATTCGTTCTATAAGCCAGTCTGAGTAAAAAGCTGGAATGTCGGTTCTTCGGCTTGCGCTAATAATCATGGTAATGTATTATACTATACAAAAGGAGACGAAAACTATGAAAATAAGTCCATATATTTCATTTAACGGAAACTGCGAGGAAGCTGTTTTCTTTTATGAAAAAGCATTTAATGTAAAAGCACATATTACTCGATATAATGAAGCACCAAAAGATGATGATTATCAGGTTCAACCTGGCACAGAAAATCTTGTTATGCACGCTCAATTTGAACTTAACGGTGAAACAATCATGCTCGCCGATATGCCGCCTGAATACCCAGTCAAAGCAGGAAACAATATCGCTATAATGGCAGAGTTTGACACAATCGAAACAGCAAAAAATGCATTCGAAGCTTTAAAAGAAGGCGGTAATGTTACAATGGAGTTACAGGAAACTTTCTGGAGCAAATGTTTTGGTTCGTTGATTGATAAATTTGGGATTATTTGGAATGTGTCGGTGGTGGGGTAAGGTTGGGTTGGTGTCGTTTTTTTCTCGCAGAGACGCTGGGTTGGGACTTTGTAAATTTACATTGACAAAGTAAAATTTAAGAGTTAAATTTAATATACTGGGGGAAAAGATATGGAAGATGGAAATGAAAGGATAGTCGCTGGAGCTCTAAAAGAGTGTAATTCTAGAGAATCAATAGAAGATATTTTTAGGCGTTTTGATGTAGAGGATAAGGCTGTTAGGGTGGATAGGCTAAATGACTGCATGGGGAATCCTCAGACATTTTTTACATCTGGCGCTGTTTCTACAGAAGAAAAATATGAGCTTACAATTCAGATGTTTCTAACTGGATCATGGAAACTTTCAGAAAAATACAAACAACTAGGTATTGGTGCATAATGGCAGAATTTGAAATTACTGAAGAAAAACTAAAAACCATATCTCAGCGCTTTGATGTAAATATTGAAACGGTAAAAATGGTATATAATGTTTTTACAAAAGTAATCAGCGGTGTGAAAAATCAATATCTAGCTCATATTATTCGATGTATGGAATATTACATCAGAAATCAAACAAATAATCCATTTTTTCAAATAAATAGTTTTCCCCTTGGTGCAGATTCTCCTGTGTTAAATGTTGGTTGTGCTCAATATTTTCCCAAACAATATTTTACTATATTTTTCCACCCCAGAATGGATGAAAAACAACTTAGAGTATGCCTCGCTCATGAATTGGGTCATCTGTTTCTAATAGAAATGATTAATGAAAAATTGAATGAAGGCGAAACGCTTCTTGATTCAAATACACTAACAGAACCCCTTTCATCAATATTTGGAATATTTACCATTCTGGATAAGAATGATTTTTATAGAGACCATGGCCGCAAATTAAATCATAATGCATGGGAAGATGTTATAGAAGATTTCTTCTTTTTACAAAATAGATAAAATGGGGCAGAATAAAGACTGCCACAAAAATCCTTTTTGGAAAACCTGTTTATTATAGCGATGTCTATATTGATAAACCAGAGATTTATAAGAAGTTTGTTGAGGATTTGAGAGCGTTGTGTGAGGAGACAGAAAGCAAATGATGTATAAGCAAATAATAAATGATTTAAATGAAATAATTGAAAATAATAAAACCAGCCAAAATGTATATAATACATATGCATTTGCAAAAACAGCCATTCAAAACAAGGAAGTTATTCTTGAAATTAATCCAAAAATAAATTCTGAATTAGATTACAAAATGGCTAATAGTATATTAGGAGGCGCTTATTTTCGTTATATTAAATCTGGAATAGTAAATTTAGCATTTGGACAAAAATATCTGGATACATATAAAAAAAATAGCAGCATTCATTACACAATTCTAATGCATGAATTTAAACATATAAATGATTATTTTTTAAATAAAAATTATTTTTTTAATTCTAACAAAAAAGATAGATTTCAATATGAATTGAATGCAATAAATATTGAAGTAGAATTTATAAAACATTATCTTCTTGGTAAACTAGATTTGAGTAAATGTGAAAAATATATTTTAGAAAGCTATGAAAAAGATAATCTGGATTCATGGACAATATTAAACAGAAAAGAAAGCGCAGATATATTTCTAATTCTTATTAATTTAGAAAAAGAATATAATAATAAAATTAAAATAAAAGACGAATTAATAAACGAGTTAAACCAAATCGCTGATCGGCTTTTAATAAAATCTGACCAGTTTTTAAATTTACATGATGTATATAATTCGAATGAAAAAACTTTCTCGCAATTTGGTCATTATATAAGGATTAAAACTTTTGATAAATACTTACAGTATATCTTTAGGAACGATTCAGAAATGAAAGAACAGATATTAACAAATAATGAATTTGAAGCTAAACATGATATGATGATTTATTTATTATCGGAGCATGATCATGTAAATAAAATATATTCATCTTCACTCGAAAATTATATCGAAGATAATTTTTTTAATGGGTAAATTAGGACATTTTTTTAGAAATTGAGTTGGATAAAAAATAACATGATTGGTCACACAGCGTGTGACCAATTGAATATATTTATTTTGACATGTCTTTTTTTCATATTTTTTGTATATTTTGTCAATTGATCGTAACCTCTCGAATTCGAAGGGTTTGGGATGTGAAACATTGCATGTGGAAAAAAGTTTGGAGATAATCATATTTCATGGAATCTATTGACATTTGTGGATGTTTTGTGTATATTGTCAATAGAGGTAATAAAACTATGTCAGATACACGTTCAAGCGGTATGCATATAAGGGTAAATCCCGAAATAAAAGCGGGGGTTGAGCCGATTCTTGCTGCAATCGGATTATCTTTCAGCGATGTCTTTAATCTCACACTCAAGCAAATTTATCTTAAACGAAAAATCCCATTTGAACTATCTTCTGTTCAACTAACCGAAAATGGCTACACATCAAACTTTGAAGCAGAACTTCTTTCGGCATCTGAAGAATCCTATTCCGCTGTTGCTGATGGAACTGCCAAGCTGTATAAAAATGCAACAGAGCTTTTTGCTGATTTGGATGCAGATGAAGATGATGAATGAAATAAAATATCATGTAGTAAGGGCAACTAAATTCAAAAAAAGTTACAAGCTTGCGAAAAAACAAGGCAAAGATTTATCATTGCTCGCTTGGGGTATCGACCAATTAGCAAAAGATATTCCTTTACCCGTAAACTGGAAAGATCATCAATTAAAAGGCAATCTGCAACGATACCGTGAGTGTCATATCGGCGGTTCCGGCGATTGGCTGCTTATCTATGAAAAGCGAAAAACTGATATGATTCTTTATCTTCTGGCAACAGGAACTCACACAGAGTTGCTTGGGATGTGATTGTTTATATTTTTGAATCATACTTCATCTATTACCTCACAAAAGTATAAGTTTCATTGTAATAAGCATTAAGTGATTTGCCTTCGTAGCTCCAATATCTTGTAGGTTGAATGTTGTAATCCAACTTAAGGATTTCTCTAGTAATTTGACTTAACGATTTTTCCTCATCGCTCTCTGAAGCCCTAACTTTTCTATCAGAAGACACATATACTTCAGCGGTTTCTTCATCATAGGAAAAAACCAGTTTAGCTCCAATAGGAATACCCATCTCTTTAAAATTTAATGGCGGACGTCTTTTAATATAATTTTCTGAAGCTTCTTTTTCTGCATTAGTAATTGATTTATTTATTTCTGCTACTACTGCGGGAGTAACTTCTTTTTTAGAAAATAAGCGTAATATAACAATTGCTTGATCGGGATCTATCTCGAAGAACTCTCTTCTTGGGTTTATCCTGTTTGGATAAAATGCTTTATGTAAAGAGTTTTCCACAAGTTTGCAATCTTCTACTTCGCAAGCAAAAAGACACTCAAACGGCAATGGAACTCCAGTTGTATTAAGATCGTTCATTCGATTGGTAATTTCATTTGTTGTCTGTCCAATTTTGACTAATCCTGGCATTGCAGGATTAGAGAGGACATATACGATTCCTTGTTGTGGGTTGGACATTTTTTGCTCCTTGTAATATTATATAATATTTTAAATATTTGCCCAGTTCTTTGTACAATGAACAAATATGTTATATGAATTGTCATATGGTCTAAATTCTTCTAAAATAAAAACCGCTTTTTCCTTTTTTGAGTATGTATAAACTTTTCTAGAAGGAAAAACAGTAAATCCATTTATTCCAATAGCTCTTTCAAGATATGTACCAAAATTATCTTTGCCTCCATTTTCTTCTTGAAATTTCTCATATAAATTAAAATGCGCCATATCTTTTTTAAGCCTATTTTCAAATTCTATTTTATGCCACGGCTCATTAATATGCTTAATATCATATTCAGATTGTGCTTTAGTTTGTTCAATACTTCTTGGTAAGGAAAAATTGTTATAAACACGAAATTTTCGAATATGTTTTTTCCAAGGTCCAAATGCTTGTTTTCGAATATCGATTATTGCTTTGTCTACAATTTTTCTGTTTCTTTTATTTCTCCACCAGTTAATAATTATTTTTGGTAAATGTTTTAACGTTACATCTCCAATGGCACTGAGATCTGCTTCAGCTTCGAAGCCAGTTTTATTAACTTTTATCCTTGCCATAAACCTTCTCAAAAATAAGTATTTCTTCCATAAACATATAATATTCAAGTATTAACAATATATTGATTTAAAAATATATCCTTACTATATCCATCAATTCCAGGGAATAACGAAGAATAAGTTATATTCATATTTCTAAAATCCTTAATAGCATTTGCAAAATTATTTCTGTCATAAAATTTGAATATTAATTTTGTAAGCTTAGTACTATGATCATAATAATTCTTTAACAATTTTGTAAAACTAATTTTATTTGACATTGAGTACAAAAAAGCTCCTTGTTGGTAATACGGTCTTTCTGTAAGTTGATCTAAAAATGTATACCCAATTATAGATTTTTCATTTTTTGATAAAAAATCAATATCTTGATAAAAATCATATAGTTCCTGGATTTTATTATTAGTATTTAATGTTATTATTTCACTGTTTATTTCGTCTATAATTCTTAAAGGAAAAGCCCAAATACATCTTTCTTTTGTTACAGGCTTTATGTCTGTACTCGCAAAAAAAGCTGCTATTAAAGGAGAACTTGTAACATCAAGAAGGCGTGTTGCTGCTCCATGATGTTGCATAACTGAAAGCCATTCCAAAGGATTAATGCCATTTGTAATAAATTTATTTTCTTTTTCATTTAAAAATAATTTTATAGCACGTTTATAATTTTTAATAGAATGTTTTTCGGCAGCTATATACCAATTTCTTAAGTTATTATCTTCTAAATCAGGTCTTATTCTATCGAGAGAAGGAACTAGTTCCCATGTGCTATCTGAATGCCCCCTAAATAAAAAATTATCTGCGATATTAAGGTCATGATTATTCCACGAAATTAAATAATTTAATAATTCCTTCCAATTATCAAAAACAATTTCTTTGTAAAAATAGCCATATTCACTTTCTTTCATACCATTATCAGTCATAATAAATACCTCTTTGCAAATCATATCCTCATTACTTGCCGTTCATGTTCAGGTTCACCTTCAATAGAAAAACCAGATTTTTGTAAAAATAATTTAAATTCATTTATATAATTATCTATAGGGGTTATTGTTAGTAATTTAATTAGCTCATTACCAATTGCAGTAAATTTATAAACAGGTATTTCGCATTTAGGTGTATTTGCTTTTTTTATTACTTTTATTTTATATGTTCCAGAATAGAAAATAATACTAATATCTTCAGATAATTTGGGAATCACTTTCCCTATATTCGTTTCTGAATGAATTAACCTTAATTCAATTAAACTTAATACATCATCAAAACTAAAACCATTATTTTCCAACATTTCTTTATCATAGCTCTTAAAAATAACAGGATCTTCAGAATCATGTATAACATAATTTGCTGCTTCTGAAAATAAATCTGCTTCTTCTTTTGACATATTTTTTAAATATTCGATAGTATGGAGAGAAAAAGAATTTGGTGATTTCACTTCACCAGCAAGTATTTTTCCCCATAATTGTTGCATTTGTTCATTAGAAATATCTTCTACTATATTAAAAAATCTCACTGCCCAATCTTTATCTACTGGTGTACTAGAAATATTATTATCATCTTTTAATTCATTAATTGCTAATTTTACAACATTATCTATGTTTGTTTGTCTACGAATTTCCATAAATATTCTTCTTTCTTCAATTTTGTCCAACATATCTTGTTCAATTCCATATCTATAAACAGAAGCGTCGATTTTTGCCTTCTCAATCACACTTACTTCATATGCCCTTGCATCAGCCTCTTTACGAATAGCACGAGGTTCATAAATCTTTCCAATTGCCTTACTTACAACATCTAATAATTTTTCTATAGGTTTACCATCAATTTTAATTAAATTAAAATCTCCCATACTCACTTCCCCCTCCTCTTCCCCTCCACAAACAACCCGCCAGACAGCCTCTGATTGTCTGAGAGGGGTACTTAGTACCCCGAGTCAAATTCCTTACCTAAACAACGTACCTGATAGGATACGTTGATACAACTCAAACAAAAACGCAACACGCTGGCTGTCATCCTCAAAAGACCGACCATAAGCTGCTTCCACTGCCTTTTCAAGTTTCTGATGGGCTTTGGCTAAATCAAAGGTTAAAATGAACATGCCCAAAAAGCCAGTAAAAAACATTATACCACAGTAAATCCATAAAAAGCAATAAAATGTAACTGATAAATATAATTTTTATACTCACAATGAATACATTAGAAGAATCCATTAACAATATTGCGTTTTTAAAAGGGGTTTTTTAAATTTCTATTATTTTCCATTTATATAGAAACGTCTAGATGGCTCCTAAAGGAGATGCTCTTGTTTCTATTTGTATGGAACCTTCATATAAAATTCTCAATACTTGTTTCATAAAAAAATATTTTATCAGATAATTTTTTAGATGTTTCGGGTAATACTTCTTCTTTGTTATAACAAAGAACAATAACAGCTATTGTTGATATATTATTAAACATAAATTTTGTTCACTTATCTAAAATTCCCCATATACCCAAGTTGTCTTAGTCTTTGCTGGATTCTTAGTGGTATATTACTGCACCCTGCGAAAATAGGATCGCCATGATACCATTGCCAGAACTCAAAAGAAAATACAAAACTAGTTTTAACAGTAAATATAATAATTAAAATTATTTTTTACAAAACACATATATTTACATCCTGATATTATACTTTATTTTATATATTTTACTTTACCAAATTACATTTATTTAATTCAGGCGTCTTAACTCTTGCAAGTAAAGCTATAATCAAAGGTAAAGTAATAACAGTATTAAAATGAAAATATCTCCATTCTGGGCCGCTAATTAATAACATTGAACATATATTAAATGCTGCACTTGGAATAAACAAAAATATGGATTTTAATCCCAAATTACGATTTATAGAATATACACCAACAATTAATAGTAGTAACATATTTAAACCTATTGAAGTTGATAAGCGATATGGAGTAATTAATTCTCTAACTTCTTTAATTTTATTATTTATTTCTATATATTTTTCTTTTGTTGGTTGTATGTGCTCCATTTCTGCTCTTGTATACATAAAACCTAACTGTGAACCATTATTCCAATATATAACATCTCCTTCCCTGTAGAAAGGATTCCAAACATAGTTTGTTAGTGCTATTGCTTCCCGCAGTGCTTCTTCTGGTGCATTTTTAACTGCTTGTAATGACATTTTAATAAAATCTTCTGGTGGAACATCTCTTATAATATTTTTTTGATGTTCGTATAAAGGCCATTTTATAGAATTATAGTCACCTGTTCTAAAATTTCTTCTCCAATATTGCTCGCTTGCAATTTTGAATAAAAACTGTTTTGTATCATCATCTAATGCATCAGGCTTATTAACTAATATTCCTCCTAGCATTGTCATTGGCAAACCTACAGCTTCAAAATATGTATGTCCTTCGTGATATTCAACATTTGCTTTTTTATATATACCATTTGTAACACTATTAACAGTCAATAAGCAAGCTATAATTGTTAATATAGTAAAAAGTTTCCCCTTTCTTATAAATAAGATTAAAAATATTAGAACTGGGATTGTAAAGAAAATACCATTATGCCTTAACAATGAAGCCAGAGCAAAAATTATCGAAAAACTAATAATATTATACCATTTCCTTAACCATAATCCTTCAGAAAATACAATATTTATCATATAAGCAGAAAGACACATTAAACTAATAGTAAAAGCATTATCCTTCCAAGCATATAACAGAATGCCATATGTTGTTTGTGGAGAAATAATATAGAATAACAAAACAACAACCCAGCGTATTTTTATTCCCCACGATACAATCGTCGCAGCCATATATCCAGTCATTAAGCTAAAAAATAATATTTGTACTTTAACTACAAAGGCATAATTATTAACAATTCTTGTTATAAGCCAAATAATCATTGAGTGTATTGCAGGATGTAAATTATCATATGTATTTGACTGAACTTGCTTCCATTGATCTACATTATCTGTGCTAATTCCTCCAGGATAATACGCAGTAAAATTTACCATAAAAATAATATATATAATTGCAGAAGAAATTAAAAATATATAAATAGTTTTCCGAGAAAACATTTCTTGCTTATCATTTCTTGATATAGATATATCATATTCAAGTATAAAAATCTTATTAATCGCATATAAAACGATAAATAATATTAAACTAGAAATTATAATTGTCTTAAAACTCAATGAGAAATTTATATTATGAAGAATTACAACAATAGTAATATACAAAACTAAAATTATATTAAAAAATAATGATACCGGTTTAACTTTGTTAAGAAAACAATACATATTAATGAATATATTTTTAACAAAAATACAAACTGGTATAAATAATATTTTTGATGCTGTTAATGTTGGTTTTATCAACAAATAAGCCTGAATAATTAATCTATTAATATTAATTATTATAGGTTTAATCTTTAATTCAATTTTCATGTATATCTTTTCACATTTTTCAATAATTGGTTCAACTATTTTAAGTATACTAATAAAAATATTCTTTTTGAGAATTATTAATTTATTAAAAATATTAAATATTTTCATACATCTGCCTTTTTATTTTTAAAAACTATAAATCTTTGTCCTAAATAATTAAATAATGTAAATAAACACATCCCTGTAAATAAAGCAATATTTTCTCTTATTTTAATTGAACTATTCATCAATAAATAACTAGTAACAGGCTTTGCTATTCCATAAGCTATTAAATATGAACACAATATTGTTAAAATAAATAAAAATATCATTAATACAGACCATTGTTTTATACCAAATGTAAAGTATTTATTCATAAAAAAACTCAATATACTTGTAATAAAATAATTTGAAGCCGAAGAAATCCAATAACTTAACTGAGCTACATTATAAAGTGAAAACATAATTACTGAACCAATTATTGTATTTATTGCTCCTATAATAGAAAATCTAAGTAATTTATTGTCAATTATAAAATTAATTTTCATTTATGACTCCAATATAGTTAATTGTTTTTCTATATGATAACGAGGGCGCTGCTTTGTCTCTAAATAAATTTTTCCAATATATTCACCAACTATACCTATAGAAAAAAGAATTAAGCCGCCTATTCCCCATAGAGAACACGCAATACTCGCCCAACCGCTAATTGTATAACCTGTAAAAAATCTAATAAAAAAATAAATAATCATTACAATACTTATTGTAAATATTAGTATTCCAAGCGTAGTAATCAATCTAAT
Source organism: Treponema sp. (assembly GCA_009781475.1). Taxonomy (GTDB): domain Bacteria; phylum Spirochaetota; class Spirochaetia; order Treponematales; family Breznakiellaceae; genus WQXQ01. Next base: position 15,840 of record WQYB01000028.1, on the reverse strand, counting down.
AGGCTTAATTGAGAAAGAAGTTATACCTTCAATTGCAAATTTTATCATTTTATGCAGTGGATATTTACTTGTACCAGCAGCACGTTTTTTTCTTGTATAGTATTCAATACAAGTTTTAAAACCAAGCAAAGGAATTATACAACGTAAAAAAAGATTAACTTCTCCATATTCTGCAAGCGCATTTAGAGCTTTTTTACTAATTAGTCTATAATCTGCATGATCATATATTACATTAACATCTAATAAACGCATTAATTTATAAAACCCATGTGCTGTTAAACGTTTAAATAAATTATCTGTTTTCCGATTTGAACGTACACCATATACAATTTCATAGCCTGAGCAAAACTTTTCAATCATTTTATCAATAACGTCTATATCATCCTGTAAATCAGCGTCAATTGAAATAACCGCATCATAACTATCCCTGACTGTTAATAATCCGCATAAAAGAGCGTTCTGATGCCCTCGATTTCCTGATAACTTTAAGCCATCAAAAAGCAGACTATTATCTTTATGAAAATTTTCAATCAAACTCCATGTATTATCACTTGACCCATCATCAACAAAAATAATTCTTGACCTATCATTAATAATTTGATTATCCATTAAATACTTTAGTTTATCAGATAATTTTTTAGATGTTTCGGGTAATACTTCTTCTTCGTTATAACAAGGAACAATAACGGCTATTGTGGGTATGTTATTAAACATATATTTTGTTCACTTATCTAAAATTCCCCATATACCCAAGTTGTCTTAGTCTTTCTTGAACAGCTAAAGAAATATTTCTACATCCAACAAATGCTTCTTCACCATAGTAATGACCCCAAAATTCATAATGCGTAACAAATTCTATTTGTGATATACTATTAGGTATATTAATAACTGTAAGATTTTCACAATTTTTGAATGTACCTCCAACACTATTACCGCCAGCTCTTTCTGGAATACCACTAAGTCCTTCAAAAGGCTGTGGTAATGGTTCATTATTATTATATCTTGCACCAATAATTCCAACATCACTAAAAAGATAAGAATTGCCAATTCTTTGAATCGTAGAAGGTAAAGATATTACTCTTAAATATTTACAATCAGCAAAAGCCTCACCTGCAATATGTGTTACCCCCTCTGGAATAACAATTTGTTCAATAGGAGTACCTTTAAACATCCATACAGGAATAATTTTAATTCCAACCGGTAAAGTTATACTAGTTAAACCAGAATTTTGAAATACTCCTTCATCAAAATATCGTACATTACTCGGCAATATAATTCTTTGCAATCTAGTACATCCGAAAAAAGCAAATCTTCCTATTGTTGTTAATGTGCTAGGTAGATTTACTTCTACTAGATTTTTACAATTTGTAAAAGCATACCATCCTAATTCTATAACACCTTCAGGTATTGTTACTCTTTGTAAAATTGTATTACCTTCGAAGCTTCCAAAACCACTAACACTAACTACTGGAAAACCCTGTATCTCTCTTGGTATAACAACATTAGGAGATGTACCAATATATTCAACTATTGAAACCCTGCCTTGTGCATCAATATCAAACACAAAATCACTAGCAGGGTTTTGTGCGAACACAATTATATTCACAATAAAAAAATTGAATACAATTAATAACCAAGTAAACTTCTTCATAACTTAACCACCTTTTTATTATTTAAAATTTCCCATCATACCCAAGCTGTCTTAATCTAGCTTGTGTTGCCAAAGAAAGATTTTTACAACCATCAAACAATGGTTCGCCATCTATTTCTTGAAACTCGTTATATTCAATAAACTCAATTCTTGTTACATTATTTGGTATAATTATATGGGAAAGTATTTCACAATTTATAAAAACCCCGCCAGCGTCTTTTCCATCGGGTCCACCCATAGAAGGATAATGCCTTTCTTCTATATCACTATAAAAACGATTTCCTATTGATTTAATAGACGATGGCAAAGAAACTGTTCTAAGATTTACACAATCAGCAAATGCATACGCAGCTATGATAGTTACTTTTTCGGGAATAATTATTTGTTGAAGAGAAGTTCTCATAAATGAATACATAGGTATAACTTCAATATTTTGCGGTAATACAATATTAATTATTCCACTGCGCGCAAAAACGCCAATACCCCATTTGGTTGCTCTTTCGGGAATTATTATTCCTTGTAGATTTATACAACCAGCAAAAGCATAACTTCCTAATATCGTTAAAGTCTGCGGTAAGTTTACTTCAATTAAATTCCTGCATTGTCCAAAAGCATAAAGACCTATAGCAGTAACACCTTCGGGTATTGTTACTCTTTGTAATATTTGATTCCCATCAAATGCAAAAGCTCCTATTTCAACTACAGGGAAACCTTGAATTTCTCTTGGTATAACAACATTGGGAGATGTACCAATATATCTAACTATTGAAACCCTGCCTTGTGCATCAATATCAAACTCAAAATCACTAGCAGGGTTTTGTGCGAACACAATTATATTCACAGTAAAAAAAATGAATACAATTAATAACCAAGTAAACTTCTTCATAACTTAACCACCTTTTTATTATTTAAAATTACCCCTTAACCTATGGTCGTAATGTAACATTATCCGAAGGTCCTGCGGTTCTGCTACGAGAATTACCAAAAACTGGTGACCACCATACATTACCGTTTTTTGCTCTGTTTGTATAACTTATTGTTCCACTTGTTTTTATAAATGCTCCTCCTCTATATGCACAAATTCCACCACCTGACTCTACCGCTCTATTACCGCTTATAAATCCGCCTCTCATAAAAAATGTACCGCCAGAACGAATTGCCACACCGCCGCCATCTCCACCCATACCAAAACTACTTAATACTGCCGTATTATTATTTATAGTTCCGCCATTCATTGTAAATGTTCCATAAACGGATACGCCACCGCCTGAACTTGAAGAATTTCCACTAATAGTTCCATTATTCATGGTAAATGAACCACTACTACTAAGAGATACTCCTCCAGCAGAAGAATTATTACTAATAACCCCATTATTCATAGTAAAGATTCCACTAACACTTACACCACCCCAACAATTCCTAATCGTACCGCCGTTCATTAAAAACGTTCCTTCATGTATTCCTACACCACTACTAGAACTATTGATAATAATACCATTTTGCATTTCAAATCGTCCGCCATAAATGTAAACACTTTTTTTATTATTACCATCCAACGTAATATTATTGCTTAATATTATTACACAATTATGAGGTATATTAAATAAAGTTTCATGATTAGAAATAGACATATTTGTAATAGTTCGCATACTCGAATCACCTTGAATTGTAATAATTTTATTTTGCATTCCAGTAAAATTAAAACTAGTAGAAAAAACAATATCTCCTATAAGCGTAACCGTATAATTTCCGGGACCTGCAGCTCTTATTGTTTCTATATCTTTTTCAAATTTTTCTTGTGGGGATATTATCGGTATTGGAGATGGATCAGGACTTGGATTTGGACTTGGTGAAGGTCTTGTACCAAGATATGCGGTACCAAAAAATTGAATATTAACAGCAGGTATCTGCCTGCCTCCGCTAACTTGAGTTACGGCAGCACCTGTACGGCGAATTACTTCGGTAAGTTCTAACCCAGGGGTTTTTAGATTATTTAAAAGCTGTCCTGTAAAAAGACCATTTCTTCCTGTTCCATCTTGCGCTGGTCTCCCATCAGCAGTAGCATAAAAAATCACACTACCCGGCGGTGCATGGGTTACAACTGTAAGTCCCCTAACAGCACTCCTGTTCCAGCTAAACGGATTGTCACGACAAGAATCTAAAACTACTAAATTAAGTTCATTTCTTGCTTCGTTTAGTTCTGATAATATCCATTGTAATGAAACAGCTCTGTCTCTCAATGCGTTTTCGCTTGGTATTTCGGCATTTACAGGTATCAGATAATTTTCCCCATTAGATTGAACACCATGTCCTGCATAAAAGAAAAGACCGTAAGTATTACGATTATTACTTAAATTACGTTTTAAATTTAATACAGCAGTTTCCATCTCTTGACGACTTCCATTCAGCACAATATTTACTGTAAAACCCATTTCTTCGAGTGTTACCTTCATATCGTTTGCGTCGTTTACCGGATTATTGAGACTGGGAATACCTGTATAATTAGCATTACCAATTACAAGAGCATGTTTTTGTTGTGCGAATAAAACAACGCCTATTAGTAAAATAAAAATAAATAATACAGCTTTTTTCATAATTCCTCCTTATCTGGCTCTATGATCTATTGCCAGTAATAATCCAAAAACAGATTTTGGATCAAGACTTTCTGCAGAAAATTCAATTTTTTCATTATTATATTCAGCATTTCCAAATGGAATGAAATTTTGTCCAACTGCTCTCGCTACTCGTTCTGGAAAAGTTCCTCTTTCATTTGCAAATCGCTGTTCAATAGCATTTATATCAAGAGTTTCTTTTGAATACAAGACAATCAAATAATCTGTACCGACTGTATCATCAAGCCTTATCCATTCAAATTCACCAGGCCATGCGATTGTACTTTCTGTATAATCCAATACCGGAGAAACACCCGGCTCCGGAAATATTCTTGTGACATTTGGTGTACTGCTATCTGCCGCAAACGCATAAACATAAGCAGGATGTTTGTTTGTCATTAAAAAACGAAAATCTGTACCAGATGGATAGGAAGTTCGTGTACGGTAAAAACCCTGCGGATCAAATGTAACAGGCATACCATCACGGCTGTTAAATAATTCTATCTCTATAGAAGCTCCAAAGTGAGTAGCTTCTCTAAAAAGAGCAAGATTTTCAATTATCTCATAGGCTTCAAATACAAACCTGGCAAAATCATTATAAGTAATCCATATGTAGCCATTATTACCCCAATCTGCACCCCAACTGTTCATAACTTCAAACGCACCGCCATGCATGTTGTCATCGTAACCCACAACGCACATTGCATGTCCGCCATACCTATTATTTGGATTTTCATAAGGACGCCAAACATTTCTCGCAGAATCAAATGATAAAGATGGAGTATTCATACCAATGATAACGGGTTTATTTTCTGCAAGACTTTTTTTAACAGGTAAAACTCTTTCATCAATTGTTCCAGGTGTACCAGAAGGATTTGAAAATAACCTAACATAAGCTGCAATTGGATAACGTTTAAGATTTTGATAATTTGCACGAAAAATCAGTGTCAGGTTTGTTCTTTCTGCTTCTGGTCTTCTGACTGCACCTGTGCTTTGTAAATAATCCAGAACAGCAAAAATGTATGTACCTCCTCCTTCTGTTTCTTCTATGTGATTTAAAATACGAAATATTGAAGATCTCTCTAACCCAGATGGAAACCGATTTAAAATAGAATATGAACCCAGATAAGCGTCAATCGGCGAAAAAGCACTATTACTGCTCTGCCTTTGGTTTGTTCTGTTTATTTCTACTGATTCAGAAATTGTTCTAGCCGCAAAAGCTATCGCCCATCCTCCACAAGTACCAAAATTTCCCTGACTTTCAGGAACTGGACTAAATTGCTTAAGTGATATAGATCGCGGCAGTGAAGTATAATTACGTGTGAGAAGAACAGGTTTAGCATCAACTTGCTGATACCTAACTGGATCAAGAATTAACCCAGTTGTAAATGTTTGCGCAAAAAGAGGAGTTAGTAATATAAACAACGGTAAAATGATAAGTTTTTTAATCCGTTTTTTCATACCTAGCATCCCTTCAAATTTGATATAATTTACGTAGAAAATCCTAATATTATATCAAATATAATACAGCAATATATCAATATTGTCAATAAACTTATGAGAAATATATCAATAATAATATAATAATGTATTTAGAAAAGCTTGTAATAGACAATATTAAGCGGATACGCAAGGAAAAGGGGATTTCTCAGGAAAGGCTGGCTGAGGCTTGCAATACAGCAACCAGCTATATTGGTTTAATGGAAATCTATAAAAATGTACCAAAACTCTCTACTATAGAAAGAATCGCAGAAGCTCTTGGAGTCGATCCTTTAGTGCTATTTCTGGATAAAAACAAGACTTCCGATGAGAAGGAAGCGAAAATTCAGCGTATAAAAGACGGCATTTTATCGGTTATTGAGAAAGAAATAGATACTATCCTGCATAGTCAATAAATTTAACAAAAATGGTAATAAATAATATAAAAAATAAACCTTGTCTTGGCTTAACCTTCCCAATAAGTATTACTTAGCAGTTGCCGTGAAACCCTCGGTAACTGCTAAATTTTCTACCTCTTGACGTACCCTATACATTTGTGTAGTATATAAAACAGTCAATTTTAACTTGACAAAATTAAATATATGTCTATACAATATTGTGTAGGCATAGGAGTAACTATGTTTACATGGACAAAAGAGAAGGATAAACTAAACAAGAAAAAACATGGTTTGTTCTTTTCGGAAGTTGTGGATGTCTTTAATGATCCATACTTATTAGAGATTTATGATACAGCACATTCATCTTTAAATGAAGATCGCTATATCAATTTGGGATGTTTGCATGACACAATTATTCTTTTTGTAGTAACTGCAGACAAGGTTGATAATAAAACACAAATTATCACCGCCCGAAAAGCAACACCTAAAGAAAAGGAGTTATACTATGCCAATTTCGAAAAAGAGATTAGAAGAAATTAAAGCTTTTAAGAATACTGATTTTTCTGATTGCCCGGAACTAACCGATGAGCAATTAGCTCAAATGAAACCTTCTCATTACAGGAACATGGCAAACTATAAACCTATCAAGAAAACAGTAAATGTCCGTCTTGACGCTGATGTTCTCGAATGGTTGCAAAATGCGGGGAAGGGTTACCAAACTCGCATGAATGCAATTCTTCGCGAAGCAATGCTACATTCAGGAGCATAATCAACCCTACCCCAATCTCCTCAAATACACCCCAATTTTTTTGTCTTCGTAAATGATGTGATGGATCAGCCATTTGATAATTACTTTTTTAATGTCGGTGCTTAATTCTGATAAAGATTCGCTGCCAAAAAACCGCTGTACAAGATCGACGACAGAAACTTTAAAATCTTCGTGCATTTGTTTATGTTTTTCGTATTCAGGATAATTACACTTTATCTGAAGCGTTTCTTCGTCATTAAAATGCTGAATTGTATAATTAACAAGAAAGTCCAGTGTGCCTTTTATTACCGATATATCAGCGCTTTTTTCGCAGGAAATAATAAAATTATTTAAAAGTTCAAATAATTGATGGTGCTGGTTATCAATATGCTCGTCTCCTATCAAATAAACTTTATCCCATTTAATACTATCATTGCTTTTTCCATTTTCCATTTATATCTCCTTTATTCTCATAATAAATAATATTACGCTTTAATGCTTGTGATATATTTGGAAATATGCGATAAAATAAATATTTTTTTTCTTGTTGCTCCGTAGCTTTACTACTCTGCAGCTTTAAAGTTATATACTGGTTTTATCATTTTTAGAATTTTTGCTGTTGGCGCGATGTTTGCGACAATCTCGTCTTTGTTTTTGTAAGCAAACGGACTTTCGTCAAGCGTCTTTTTATTTACAGACGTTGAGTATATGCCTTCCATTGCTTTCTTATAGTCTTCCATACTTAGCGTAGCAAAGGCTTTGTTCCTGCTCATGATTCTTCCAGCGCCGTGCGGAGCGGAATAATTCCAGTCGGGGTTTCCTAAACCTTCGCAAATTAAACTGCCGTCTCGCATATTAATCGGAATTATAAGTTTTTCGCTGAGTTTTGCAGAAACTGCGCCTTTGCGAAGAATCATTTCGTCTGTATCAATGTAATTGTGTATCGTAGAAAATTGCTCGTATATATCATCTTTAGATGATGAACTATCCGGGATATTCATTCCCTTTTTAATTACATCTAACATTGCCTTGCGGTTAATAAGAGCGAAGTGCTGAGTAATTTTCATGTCGTTAATATAGTCATCAAAAAGTTTGCCGCTAACGTACGCAAGGTCTTTGGGGATATCTGTTATTTCCTGTTTTCTTATAGCATTTATCATCGCCTGAACTTCTTTTTCACAGCCTTCTGCAATATACCTATCAATATATTCAGAAATATCAATTTTTGTTTTTTTATTTAATTGGTTCCACGCTTCTTCCTGATAATACTCGGCTATTTCCTTGCCCAAATGACGGCTTCCCGAATGTACGACAATATACAAATTATTTTCGTCATCTCGGTTAACTTCGATGAAATGGTTTCCTCCGCCAAGTGTTCCAATGCTTCGTCTTGCGCGATCCAGTTTAAAAGACGGACATCTTATTTCGTTTAATTGCACCTGTTCAATATATTCATGCGGTGTATCTCTTACATTCATTCCGCTTGGGATTTCTGCATGTATCAATTTATCAAGCCGAACAGGATCAAAGTCAACAGAAACTTTATCATTTGCAGGAATAATCAGCGTTTCCATGCCGCAGCCAATATCTACGCCGACAAGGTTCGGCACAATCTTATCTTTGATTGTTATCGTTGTTCCGATTGTGCAGCCTGCTCCGGCATGTACGTCAGGCATTAGTCTGATTCTGCTGTCTGCGGCAAACTCCTGATTACAAAGCAGCTCTATCTGCTCGCGCGAGAGTTCGTCAACAGAGTCTGTGTATACTTTTGCCGTAGCGTATTTACCGGTAACTTCTAACATTCAATAGCTCCCATCTTATTCTTATCAACCTTTCTGTTCATTACTTCTGTCAAAACGACCTTCACAACCAATACTGCGCCGATGAAAACAGGAAAAATACTAAAGCTTGTAACCGATGTAATTAATCCAAAAATCGGAGGCATTATCGAAGTGCCGATATAGGCGCAGCCCATTTGCAGTCCGATAATTATATGCGAATATTCTTTGCCAAAGTTTTTGGGAGTTTCGTGCAGCAGGCTTGGAAATATCGGAGCACAGCCGAGTCCGATCAAGAAAAGTCCGGGTAAAAGAAAATTGCTTTTAAGCGGCAGAATAAGCGTAACAATTCCGCAGGCAATAATCAGCTGTCCAATGCGGACAATTTGTCTGTTGTTCAATTTCATCGTTATAAAACCGGTTATAAAACGGCCGGAGGTTATTCCAATAAAATAAAACGCAAGCCATCTGGCGGCGGTTTCTTTTGCTATTCCTTTTATTGTTACAAGATAACTTGCTCCCCATAAAGCTGTAAGCGTTTCTATTGTGCAATAACAGAAAAAAACCAGTAAAGCTTCTTTTACTCCAGTAACCGAAAATGCGCTTTTTATTCCGACAGGTCTGGTTTTTTCCGGAGCATTACTTTGTTCGCTTTGCGAACCTAATTCACCTTGTGAACCCTGCTCACTTTTCTTCCATAAAGAAGACGATAAAAGCAACAATACGATAATACCAAAATGAATTATACCTATTGTCCTGTAACTAAGATTCCACGAATTCTTATACAGTAAAAATGCCGACATTACAATTGGTCCAATCGAAGCGCCGACTCCCCAAAAACAATGAAGCCAGCTCATGTGTCTTGCTTTGTAATGCAAAGCTACATAGTTATTCAGCGAAACATCTATCGCACCGCCTCCAAGTCCAAGCGGAACGGCAAATAAACACAGAGCAATAAACGAATTAGAAAATAAAAAACCCGTAAGCGCAAATCCTGTCAGAAAAAAACCTGACGCAACAACTGCCGCAGTGCCAAAACGCTTGATAATTTTTCCGCTAAAAACAGCAGACACAACTGTTCCGCCTGCAGAAATCATCGAAATAAACCCTGCATAATGCAGTGGAACATTTAATAAGCCATACATAGAAGGCCACGCCGCGCCTAGCTGTGAATCAGAAAGCCCGAGGCTGATAAACGAAAAATAAATAAGTATCAAAAGTAAAATTGTAAACATATACAGGAATATACCAAAAATAATAAATATGTTAAACTGACTATTAAATGGAGGAACTATGAATACTAATGTACAAATGTTAGTAGGTTTTGGACTTTACATGACTGCAATGATAACCATGGGTTTGTGGTATTCCCTGCGTCACAAAAACGAAAGCCCGGAAGAATATTTTCTGGCAAAACGCAAGTTTGGTCCATGGCTGACTGCGTTAAGCGCTCAGGCGTCGGATATGTCAGGCTGGCTTTTGATGGGTCTGCCGGGCGTCGCATATTTCTTTGGACTTGCCGATGCGTTCTGGACTATACTTGGTCTTTTTATCGGTACTTGGGTCAACTGGGTTTTGGTTGCCAAAAGACTTCGTTCTTATTCGCAGATTGCAGACAATGCAATTACTCTGCCGGAATTTTTCAGCAAACGTTATCATGATGACAAACGAGTACTGCTTGCAATTGCCGCAGTTATCAGTTTATTGTTCTTCTCGATTTATGTCGGCGCGCAATTTATTGTTGTAGGCACATTATTTAAACACCTTTTTGGATTCAACATGGTAATAATGATCATAATCGGCGCTCTTGTTGTTCTTGCTTACACATTGATCGGCGGCTTCCTTGCAGTAGGAGTTACAGACATGGTTCAGGGTATGCTGATGGTAACTTCTCTTACCCTTGTAATGGTTTTCGGCATTTACCATGCAGGCGGTTTTTCGGGCATTTACGAAAACCTTCAGGCGTTTCCTAACTTCATGAATTTCTTCGGCATTGCCGAACAGACCGGCGTCGAAAACGGAGTACCGGTATTTTCCGAAGGACACTCTTTAACATTTATTGCAATCATCAGCACGATGGCGTGGGGTTTAGGTTATTTTGGAATGCCTCAAGTTTTAGTCAGATTCATGGCAGTAAACAAAACTTCCAGCTTAAAGCAGTCGATTAGAATCGCAGTTACTTGGGTCTTTATCGCGCAGGTTGCCGCAGTTGCAATCGGTCTTATCGGACGATCAATTTTTGCAGGCGAATACGCGACAGGAAACGAAGCCGAAAGTATTTTCATATTATTGTCACAGCAATTTTTCCCGCCGCTATTAGCAGGTATAGTTATCTCAGGGATTCTTGCCGCAAGTATGAGCTCAAGCGATTCATATTTATTAATCGTGTCTTCGTCGCTTGCAAATGATATTTACAAAGGTATCTTTAACAAGAATGCTTCAGAAAAAAAGGTTATGTGGATTGCAAGAATCACAATGCTCATGGTTACGATATTCGGAGTTGTTGTTGCGGCAACAGGAAACGAAACAATCTTTCAGGTTGTAGCGTATGCATGGGCGGGTCTTGGCGCATCGTTTGGTCCTCTTGTGCTGTTCTCCCTGTTCTGGAAACGTACGACTTTCCCTGCTGCTATTGCAGGAATGCTGACAGGCGGAAGCGTTGTACTAATCTGGCGGAACTTTATCAAACCGCTTCATGACATGGTAAATGTTTATGAGCTTTTACCGGCTTTTGTTATTTCCTGTCTTGTGATTTTTATCGTAAGTTTGAATACCAAGAAGCCGTCAGAAGCTATCGAGAAAGAATTTGAAACAGCAAAGACAGCTGAGTTTTAGTTCAAAAGTTTTTCGGCTTTTTCCATGTTGCTGATTATTGGAACACCAAAGGGGCAGCGTTTTTCGCAGCTTCCGCATTTAATGCACTCTGCTCCTTTGTGTTTCAAACTTTGATAATGAGACCGAACCGACGGCGGCACGCTTGCTTTACCGGAAGCGTCAGGAACCAGCGCAATGTCCAAATATTTATTTACTGCCGCGATATCAATCTCGGCAGGACATGGCTGACAATGACTGCAATAAAAACAGCTTCCATGTAATCCGCTTTTAACAGAGCTAAGGGCTTCCGTATAATCACGCTCAGTTTCACTAAGATCTAAATATTTAATAACATCAAAAATTTCTTCCGGCGTTTGGCAGCCGGGAAGCACACTTACAACAGCAGGGCGCGAAAGCGCGTAATGTATGCATTGCCCAACAGTCAGTGGTTTTTTAAAGGGAGTATGTTCCGGCGAAATTAATTTTCCCGCTCCAAGCGCTTTCATTACGGTTATGCCGACATTCTTTTGTTCGCAAAGTCTGTAGAGTTCCGCCCGCTTAGGTTCGATACCAACAAAACTTTCAGCATTAAAACCTTTTTCTAAATGCGTAAAAATACTTTCGTCTGTCGGGATAATGTCAAAGGCAGGATTAATACTGAACATCATTATTTCGGGAAGCCCCGTGTTAACAGCTTTAATTGCGTTAACAGGATTATGAGAACTAAAACCAATGTGACCGATGTCGCCGTTTTCTTTCAGCTTAAGCGCATAGTCTGCAATGCCTGTATCAAAAACATTTTTGTAGTCATCATCAGAATCAATAAAAAACAGCATTCCAAAGTCGATGTATCCGCCGCATAAGCGAAGGTGCTCTTCAAAGAAACGCTTAACGGTCGGCATGTCACGGCTTATATCATACTGCTGTTTAATATCGGTCGAACAAATATGCCCCTGAATCATCACATCTTTTCGGCGGCTGCCCAGAGCTTTAGCCAAAAACTCGCGGACTTCCTGCCCGGGCATGAACATATCAAAAATATTTATACCGCATTCAAGCGCGGCATCTATTGTGCTTTTTACCTGCTCATAAGGTTTTCTGTCCAGATGTTCGCAGCCGTGTCCTATGATACTTGCTTTTTTTCCGGTTTTGCCGATTTCACGATAAATCATATTTCGATTAAATTTCTCCCGATTGAGCATTTGAAACTCCTGTTAAAATATTATATATTTATTTCATAAACTAGTGAAGAACAATATTTTAGTATTATTTATATTTTTCGCGGTACTTGCTTTAACCGGTTGTGTAAAGCAGAAACAAGGTTTAACACTTACAGACGGAGTGCTCACAGTCGGCGTAGAAGTCGGCTATCCCCCGATGGAATATTACGATACAGACGGTGTCACCCTCCTCGGTTTTGATATTGAGCTTGTGAATGCTTTAGCGCAAAAACTGGGACTTACAGTAAATTTTATTGATACTGCATGGGAAGGGATCTTTGCAGGGCTCGAAACAGATAGGTATGACATCGCCGTTAATATTACGATTCTTCCGGAACGTCAGGAAAGATTTAATTTTACGCGCCCGTACATTGCCAGTTCCATGACTATTGTTGCAAATAAAAATTCCAATATCAAGATTGAAAATCCGCTGGACATCGCAGGACGCAGAATTGCGTATCAGGGCGATACCACCGCGCAGTACTTTACAGAAAGATTAAGAGGGCAGATTAGGTTTACTTCGTTCTCTTATGATAAAATTACAAACTGCTTTAATGACCTTAGGCTTAGGCGGTTGGATCTTGTTGCCGCCGACAACATTGTTGCCTATCATTACGCAAGCGCCGAGAACAGTCCCTTCCATGTGATCTGGGAAGGACCAGCTGACGAGTACATCGCAATCTGCCTAAAAAAAGGAAATGACGCTTTAACGAACGCGCTTAACAATGCGCTAAATGAAATGTTTGCTGACGGCACTATGCTGGAGATTTCCCAAAAAATATTTAATGCTGATTTAGTTTCTTCGATTAATAATCTCTAATAAAAAATTTTAAAACTGCATATTTCTAAAACTGCGAATTTCTGATACAGTTTATATATGGAAGAAATAGAAAAACTTTTTACGCTTATCAAGGAAGCAAAATATACAGTTGCGCTTACAGGCGCTGGAGTAAGTACGCTTTCTGGGATTCGGGATTTCCGCGGTAAAAACGGTCTTTACAAAGAAATGGACGCAGAAAAAATTTTTAGTATCGATTATTTTGAAGAAGACCCTTCGTTTTATTACAGTAATGCGGGATCATTTATTTATAACTTAGAAGAAAAAGACCCATCTATCGTACATAATGTATTGGGCGAGCTTGAAAAGCAGGGCTATCTCAAAGCGCTGATTACGCAGAACATCGATCTTCTGCACCAAAAAGGCGGCAGCAAAAATGTAATAGAAATTCATGGCTCTCCTGTAACTCACTACTGTCTGCGCTGCTCCGGGGTAAAAGTTGGTTATGATGAAGTTGCTGCAATTGTACGTAAAGGCGAAATGCCGAAGTGCCCAAAGTGCGAAAGAATATTAAAACCTGCAATCACATTTTTCGGCGAGGGGCTTCCTGCAGAGGCGCTGAGAAAAGCGGTAACCGAATCGCAGGAAGCTGACTTAATGCTGGTTCTGGGAACAAGCCTAACAGTTTTTCCCGCAGCCGGAATGCCGGAATACACGCTTCGCAACGGCGGCAGAATAGTAATCGTAAATAATATGGCAACCCCACTTGATAACAGAGCGTATATGCATTTTGACGATTTAGAAAAAGTTTTTGAAGGACTAAAGGAATTGCTTTAAACTATACTCTAGACACAGCGTTCACAGGTCCTTGCAGCGTAGCTTCTAGCAGAACACGGAGAAGAGTTTTACCACGGAGTACGCAGGGGAAGAAATTGTCCGCGGACGAAGCCCGAAGGGATTAACGCAGATGAAGATCTCACACGGAGACACCAAGGCACAAAGGACACGGAGGAGGAAAAAGGTTAAAACTAGATTTCTTTCTTCTACCTTCTTATATTCTCTGTGTTACTCTGTGGTTAAATTCCTCTTCATTATTCCTTTGCGAGCTCTAGAGGGATTTTTTGGCGAAGATCTCACACAAAGACACGAAGACGCAGAGGAAGAAGTTTTCTACTTTTGAAAATACTTTACGTCAGGAATGTCTTTGAAATGTTTGTCACAAGTAAAAATTATCGCTGAATAAAATAGAGATGTTGCGTATATAATACTGTCAGCCATAGGCAGTTTTTGTTTTCGGCTTATTTCGGCAGCCGAAATACTTAAATTGGCATTAAGATCAATGACCGATCCGGTTTGCATATATGCAAGCACGCCTTTTGCATATTGCTCATCCTTTTCTGCAGATAATTTCTTATGTACCTCATACAAGGTTATTGTCGGGACAAGAAGTTCGTCTGGGTTCTCAATTACGGGAGCGACATTTTTACCGATTTCTGTATCCATAAGATATTCGATCCAACAGGATGTGTCAATGATGTTCATAATGACCGATCAGACTCGTCACGTAAATCAGATATGTCAACTTTATGCAATGTTCCACGTAACGCCTTAATAGAGGCCGCTCCTGTATTGACAATGCCAACTGGTTTAAAAGTCAGGATTGTCTTTCCCGCCGGTACTTCACGAGGTACATCAATTGTCAACCTGCGATTAACAGGGATTTCTACTGTTTGTGTTACGCTCATAGGATGAATTTAATATAATGTTGCGCAAAAAGCAAGTGAATTACAATATCTAAAACCCCCTACTTTCTCTTACAAACTTCAAACAGAAGAACCTCACACAAAGGCACGGCGTTCACAGAGAACACAAAGATTCGGTTAAGACTTCACGCAGTGCTCGCTGGGAAGCAGAGTACGCAGAGCGAACTTTGAGCATGGGACACTGAGCCTGTCGAAGTGTCGAAGGGTTTATATAAAAGACCTCACACGGAGGCGCAGAGACACAGAGCACACAGAAAAGAATTCTAGGTTAAGACTAGATTTCTTTCTTCTACCTTCTTATATTCTCTGTGTTACTCTGTGGTTAAATTCCTCTTCATTATTCCTTTGTGATCTCTGCGCCTTTGTGCCTCAGTGTGAGGGTCTTTATAAACTAGCTGAAAATTACAGTATTGACAAACACATACAAACATTGTATATTCAATATAAGAGGTTTTATATGGCGTTGGCTACTGTAAATATTTCATTTAACACAGAAATATTACGGCAAATTGATGAAGTTGCAAAACTAGAAGCAAGAACTCGTTCCGAATTAATCAGAGAAGCTGCAAGGATATATATTGAGCGGAAAAAAAAGTGGG
>WQYB01000027.1 GCA_009781475.1 Treponema sp. | reverse complement strand
GCTCCATTCTCCTTTAAATTATCAATAAACGCTAAAGTTTTTGCTCGTTCATTAATTGAAAGCTTTCTTATATAATCTTCAACAGGTTTTGTGCCATCTTGTTCAATATAGTAAAGAATATGCCACTTTTTGCTCATATTTTACAATACATCATAAAAGATGTATTGTCAATTATTATAGATCAATATATACGAAAATATACAGTTATATTTTATCATTTCTGCAAATATTCCAATAATTGCGAAAAACACTTACAAGCCGTTTTATACCCCTGATCATAAGTTTGATAAATCTTTGTTACATTTCTTTCCACACGGCCTGCGGCAGGCGGAGTATCAGGGCGGATAACAAAGATTTCGCCTTTTACCTCGAGTTCTTCTATATGATCGATGGTTTCGTTGTAACGGGAATACTGTGTTTCCATATTTTGCAGTAAACCGCTTAATTTTTTATATCGATTTAACATAAACTTCGGCATTCGTGAAGGTTTTTTTCGATAACCTTTCTGACGAGTAAGGATTACAACACGTTTTTTAAAACCGTCATCTGCGGCACGGCGTACAGGAATGGCATCGCTTAGACCCCCGTCCATTAATGTCGTTCCGCCATATTCGACAGGTTTGGCAAAAAAAGGCAGGCTGCTTGCAGCTTTTAAAACTGTAAGGTAATCGCTGCCAAGATCGTTTTTATCGAAGTAAAGAGCATTTCCTGTTAAGCAATCGGTCGCTACTGTAATACAGCGCATGGGATTATCAAGAAAAGTTTTTAAATCATAAGGAATAAGTTTGTTCGGGATTTCACTAAAAATAAAGTTCATGCCGAAAAGATCGCCGCCAAAAAAGAGGCGTCTGTAACTGATATAACGGCTGTCACGAACATAACGGGTGTTTACAATCCTGTTTCTTTCGGGCTGCAGCGAAACATAATTTGCCGCATTACACGCTCCCATAGAGACACCTATTACATATTTAAAATAAAGTTTGTCGTCTGTAAAACGGCGCAATACTCCGCTTGTAAAAGTACCGCGAAGTCCGCCGCCTTCAAGCACAAGAGCAGCGTTTGTAAGTTTCAGATTTTCCATTATTCCCTCTGATTGAAGTATACATGAAAAGAGCATATAATGTGAAGAAAATTACATAATAGGGCATGATCAGGAATAAATGAAATATTATTATTGATACCATGGATATATTTTATCTTTATTATGGGTATTCTTATGGTTATTTACTATGTTTAACAATAAACACAAATGAAAGCCGCATTTATTAGCTAACTTACTTTTCTGTTTACATCTGCCAATGTAATGGATAATTTACCGTTAGTTTTGCGGCTTGCGATATATCTTAGGTAATTAAAATATTTTTTATCCATAACGGCTATGTGAGTTAAAACCCAATCCTTAAGGAATTTTGTAAAATAAAACAAAGAAAAGCGTCTTTTATATTTAAAGTCATTGATGCTTTCAACAACGGTAAGTATAAAAGATTCATGCTTTTTTTTATGTTCGGTATATCCTTCAAACTTGGTAGCGAGCATTATTCTTTCCTCTGTGGCAAAATGAACCTTTATGTATCTGACCGCTTTATGGATGATTTGGCTGAAATATTCCGCTTCCTGCGAATAATCACCCGTAACATGATTGAACATATCATTAACCAGCGCTACCAGCTCTTTATGCTGATTATCAATAAGTTTTATTCCGCATGACAATTTGCTTGACCAAGTTATTAATTCATTATCTTTCATAATTTTACCTTTTATTTGTATTTCTAAATTCAAATATAATAAAAATCTTTACAGGCGTGTATATAAATTTTTTGCTTTCTTTTGGTTAAACGGTAAAAGATTGGTGAATATTCCGGGAATAAACCCTTAACTTAAAATTGCAGCCAGCTTGGCGTCTTCTCCGTCTGATAGTTCGCCCGGAAGTATAAGCGGAAAAGACGATGCTGGCGGCAGCAGAAAACCGGCTTCAAGGAATTTATGAAACAATGTTTCCCATTCTTGGTGCGCAGGTTTTTCTTTTAAGGTAAGATAAATACCCTGTCTTTGCCATTTCGATTGGCTGTTTTTCAGCGCTTTTTCTGTACGGGGCAGTTTGGGTTTAGCTCTTTGCGGCTGTGCGATGATGTCGTATATTCCGCGGCATGCAACTGCAAGTTGAATTGGCGGCAGTAAATCGCTTGGCGGCAGTTGTGATAAGTTTTCTTGTAATTTAGCGCCGGCTATACAAAGACCTGCAGGCAACCCATCGCGCCATGTCTGGATTCCCGGTATTACAGGTATAAAAACTGGAACATCATCTGTTTTAAAAGGAGATGATGGGTCTGTAAAGGGTCTCCATAATTTTACATTTCCTTCATTAAATAATTTTTTAAGTTCAAAAGGAGCGCAGGCGTAAATACGAAAGCTGCATCCTGGAAAAAGTTTAAACAAGGCTTTTAAAAAACGGCTTTCTGTAAAGTGAGGAAATGGAGCGTATAATCCGCGGCTTGCTGTATTTTTAAGTTCGCGTAATATATTCGAAGGAGTGTGACCCAGGACTGCGGCTCCCCCGTTTAACCAAAGATCGATTAAACGTTTTGCGCCTTCTGTATAAAGACGAAAACCCCTAGCTCGCAAAACATTTGGGGTCTGGCGCAAAAGAAACAAATCGCCATTAAAAATATTTTCGTTATTCTTCATATTAAACCTCTACCTTTTCATAAGCTCTGCCCTGGATTTCGCTTAAAAAAATATTTCTATGTCCGTTATCAAAAATGACATGTACGACAGGTCCTTCTTCGCTGTCTTCAACTTTCATTACAGCGCCGTAGCCGTAGTTGTCGTTAAAAAGCCGCTGCCCCCTTCGCCACCCCGCCCGCTCTTCAAGCTCTGCGTTAACAGCGCTTTTCGGCGTAGTTAAACTTTGTATTTCCAGCGGATTAAAATTTCTCCGTGTTAATCCGCGTCGTGCCATAAGCACGCTATCCGTGGACTTTATTTTATTTGCTGGCTGTTGTATATAACTTATACTCTTTCTTTTCATTATTTCGTGATGGTTCGTGGTAAATAATGCGCTGGTTTCAATCTTCAAACAGTTTCTGTCAATCTCCCGCAAAAATAACGAAGGCTGTGTTTGCATTACCCTGCCGAACATCAATCTTTTTTCGCAGGTTGTTAAATACAATTCATCCATAGCCCGTGTCGCTCCGACATAAAAAAGGCGGCGCTCTTCTTCAAGTTCATCGTCTTTTTTATCTTCTCTTGGAAAGATACCCTGCTCAAGCCCTGTCATTATAACACATTTAAACTCCAGCCCTTTTGTATTGTGAAAAGTTATAAGCGTTACCGATTCTTGCGGATTGTTTTGATTAGCGGCTTCTTCATTCATGGAACGATCAAGTTCGATATCTTCAAGGAATTTTAATAGCCCTTCGTAATCATTTGAATAAACACTGGCTCCGTTTAAAAGTTCCTGTAAATTGTTGATTTTTGAATTACCGGAAAACTCATCTTGCTCTTTGTGATATTCTGCAAGCCCCGAATCGATTATAAGTTTTTCTATGCAGATTGATAAACCTTCACCGGACTTTAATAATTGTTTTGATTTTTCTCTCGCAGAGGCGCAAAGGCGCAAAGGCGCAGAGGTATTTAATGATGATTTGCCATCCTCGATAACTTTATAAAATGAATCCAAACCTTTTCGTGCTTTTTTTGAACATTCCAGATCTTTTCCCGCTTCAATTAAATCGATGTTGCCGGTTATCGCTTTTTCTACTATTTTATCTATCGTAACTCCGCCGGCTCCTCTTGCAGGTTTATTTACAACTCTTCTGAAAGCGACTTCGTCACGGGGATTTACAAGGAAAGACAAAAGCGCAATTGCATCTTTTACTTCTTCTCTTTCATAAAATTTTAACGAGCCGACAACTCGATACGGTATACTTCTTTTTAAAAATTTTGTTTCAAACCCCAATGATTGAGCGTTGGTTCTGTAAAGTATTGCCCAATCTGCCCATGTTGTTTCCTTCTTTTTTACTGATGCCTGAATTTTATCTGCGCAAAAATCAGATTCTGCATTTTGATCGGGAAGGTAAACAAGAGCGGGCTGACATCCGTCTCCTTTTACAGAGCGCAGTGTTTTTCCAAGCCTGTCACGGTTGTAATCCACTACAGAAGAAGCAGCTCCCAAAATAGGACTTGTGGAGCGGTAATTTTGTTCAAGACGAATTATATCGGCTCCGGCAAAACGGTCGGGAAACTCTAAAATATTTTTAACTTCAGCGCCGCGGAAACGGTATATCGACTGGTCGTCATCGCCGACTACGCACACATAAGTTTGCTCGCCGCACAATTCCTTTAAAAGCTGAAACTGCGCAACGTTTGCATCCTGATACTCGTCTACCATGATGACAGAAAACCTCTGGCGAAAACGATCCGCCACTTCGCTTTGGCTTCTTAAAATTTCAACAGGTTTTTTTATCAGGTCGCCGAAATCGACATTGCCGATTTGACTCATGCGCTGTTCGTAACGTTTGTAAATATCTTTGAATTTTTTATGATGATCGATTGTAACAAGCTGCGGATCATCGGGGTTAAGAAAATAATCTTTTGCCCGTGAAATACAATGTGCCCAATGTTTAATTTCTGATTTGGGTGTGTTATCTAAAATCGATGAAAGAAGGGATATAACATCGTTATCATCATAAATTATAAAAGAAGAATTAAGCCCTGCAAAGCTGCCGTTACGCCGCAAAAACCACGCGCCAAAAGAGTGAAAGGTGCGAAGCATAGCATCTCCTGCTCTTTCATCTATTTGACGGGCACGCTGTGCCATTTCTCTTGCAGCTTTGTTTGTAAATGTTACCGCTAAAATCGATCGGGGGTCCATTCCCTTTTCTCTTATAAGCCATGCGATCTTGGTTGTTATTACTCTTGTTTTACCCGAACCCGCTCCTGCAAGAATTAGAAGCGGCTTTCCTGTATGTAAAACAGCCTGCCTCTGCTCGTCATTGAGCGGCTCAAGATAGGAAGGATAATCAGATGTGCGCATTAATTTATTGTAACAGAATAGGCGTAAAGCGTCAGGTACGCTTTTTTTATTTTTTAACAATTGTCTAATAAAATTTTCACACAGCATTTTTAAGATGATTCCAAAATAAACTTGGAGGTTTATAAAATGATAAAGTCAAAATTTTTAACACTGTTACTTGGTATTTGTTTTTTATTCTGTGTTCTTCCGCAAGGACATGCTAACGATGGGTTTGAAGCGCAAACACTTACGCTTACACCCGGCAGAACAACAGCAGAAATTAACATCACATGGTACGGAGATGCAGATGACGGAAGATCAGGCAAGGTTAAGTATGCGCTTAATTCTGCAGTCAGAAACGGAGCTTTTCCAGCCAATGCGCAAGTCTTGGATGCTGCAGGAATTGATGCCAGTACCGGCAAGGTTTCCCACAAAGCAACAATAACAGGGTTAACACCAAATACTTTATACGCTTACAGCGTTTCCAGTGATGGAATTAACTTTAGTAGAATTTATACATACAGGACTCCTGCTGCCGGCAGATTTACTTTTGTAGCTGTAGGTGATCCTCAGCTTACAGAACCCGGAGTTTCGCCAACTGCAGAAGGTGTACCCGGCGGCTTTATGGAAAAAAATAATTCCAGAACAACAAGACAAAGCTGGATTGATGTTGTAAATGTAATTTCAAGGCAAGTTACAAATGTACGTTTCATTGCAGGCGTAGGTGATGCAATTGACAGAAACTTAATAAGCGAACTTGGACGCCCCGAAGATTCCAGTAATCCGCATGAAGTTAAGTACGCTAACTTTTTTGCGCCGCCTGCACTTAGAAGTTTACCTTTCGCTCCTGTGGTTGGTAATCATGAATCAAGATCAAATTTCGGCTTTTTATATCATTATAACATTCCTAATGAACAGCCTTTAACATCGGTTCCTACGGGGCAAAGCGGTTCACGGCACGAAATGGAATCCAGAGGAAATTATTTTTACTTGTATAACAATGCCTTGTTTGTAGTGCTGAATACTTCGGCATATCCTCGAAACAGGGATGAAGCAGCCAGAATAATCAACGAACATTTTGATGTTACATTGACAGCTGCGGTTCAGCAGCATCAGGGGCAGTACAGATGGCTGTTTGTGCAGACTCACAAATCAATCGCAAGTTTGGCTGACCACGCGGCAGACAGAGATATTCAATTTTATGTTGAAGCGGGTTTTCAGCAGCTGATGGATAAACATAATGTTGATTTTGTTCTTGCAGGTCACGATCATATATACGCAAGAAGTTATCCGATGCGTGACGGCAGAAGAATTTCCAATACAGGCGGAACTGTTTACTTTACATTGAATTCTTCCACCGGGCAGAAGTTCTACGAAGAGTTTGTTCCCGATGTAAAAAATAATACTGAGTATCCATACTTTGAAGACGGCACGGCAGGAAGCGCAGTATTGATGTCTGGTAATATTCCATATCCTGTTAATTTTTATCATCAGGATTACAAACCGATGTTTTTGGAAATTGATGTTAATAATAACACAGTTACATTCAGAGCCCATGAAGTACAAGACAATCTAAGAACAAGAGTTGTAGACACTTTTACTGTTTCAAAGTAAATATTCTTTATAACAGTTATTGGGCAGTCCCGGAATTGGGGCTGCCTTTTTTTGTCTGTAAAAATCGTGTTATTTTATATGATTAATGTTATAATTATAATATACTTTTTGAAATAAGGAAGGTTTAATATGAAAAAAATTACTATTCTTTTTATATTCCTGCTTTTTATTGGTATAACCGGTAATATAATGGCGCTGGAAATGCAGATTTCCGGCGGAGTTGATCTTAGTTTTGTAACACATAAAGTAGAAAATACTATTGTTGAACCTTTAGTTCCACCTTTATATTTTGGCATTAATTATGCTAACACTGCATCATTTACTTCTATTGGTATAAGTTTTTTAATAAGGGTTTTTCCCGATGATTATAATGCGTTTTCTACCGGTTTTGTTTTTCGCGATAGGGCAGTATTTTCTTTAGGTTGGAAGGAAAACGGGCATATAGACGGCATTCCACATTCTGGAAAATTTAAATCAAAAGACGGTATGTATTCGATTATGGATTTTGGGGTTGGTCTTTCTCAAAGATTTCTAATGACAAGAAGGTTTAGTTTTTATACCGATCTAGGTGTAAATTTTACAATAATGGATTTTGATGATTTTGAAGACAGTACTATTAATTACTGGGGAGCCGGAATGTTCGCTGACCTTTCAATGCAAATAAATTTTTCTCAAAAAATATATTTGGAGTTGGGAGTAAATTCAGTATTAAATGCATTTTCCAGTTCAAAAGGAAATATTCTGGATATTGAATTTAAAGATTCCGGAAGATGGGATTATTCAACGGTTACTGCTTATCTTCACATCGGCTGGCGCTATGATTTAGGTTCATTCAGATAAAACTCTAACTTCCAGATCAAATCCGCGTCTTGCGATAACTTTGCATTTTGCAAATGTTCCTGTTTGTAATTTTTTTCCAGTTTCATCGCTGACAATTACTGCGGCTCCGTCAATATCCGGAGCCTGACAGAAAAGTCTGCCTAGCCAAATTGTTTCACTTTCTTCATCGTTATCATCTCTTGCGTCAAGCTGTTCTTCAATTAACACATCCATAATTTGACCTATGAACCTGTCCATATTTTTTTCTGTTATCGATATTTGTTTTTCTTCTATTAGCTGTTTGCGCTTTTCTGCTGTTTTTACAGGGACACGTCCTTTCATGGAATACGAAGCAGTGCCTTCTTCCCTTGAATATGTAAAACAACCAAGCCAGTCTAGATTGGCTTTTTGCTGAAAGTCCAGTAACTCGTTAAAATCTTCTTCTGTTTCGCCTGGAAAACCTAACATAAATGTGGAACGAATAACCGCATCCGGCAGACGGGCACGGATGGTTTTTAGTAATTCCAGGTATTCTTTTGCAAAATTATCACACGGAGGCACGGAGGCACGGAGAGGAAAAAGGGAAGAAGAATGAATGCGGTTCATGGAAGTTAAAATTTTTTCTGATGCGTGCTGAAACGGAATATCAAAATATGGAAGAAAGCGCGGATCTTTTTCCATTAAATCCAGTATTTCCAAAGGAAAATGATTGGGATGAATATATAATAACCGCACCCAAAAATCCCCTTCTAATGTAGAAATTGCTTCCAACAATTCTGTTAATCCTAAACGCTTCTCTTCGTTTCCATACGCTCCAATATCCTGTCCGATGATACAAAGTTCTTTAATCCCGCGTGATATAAGAGTGCGGCATTCATCCAGGATTTCGTCAATTATCCTGCAAACAAGTTTTCCTCGTATAAGAGGAATCGCGCAGTAAGAGCAGTTGTTATTACAGCCTTCACTTATTTTTACATACGCCGACCCCGGCAGCGACAATAGCGGCCTTTCGCCTTGCGATAATTTTTTTATTTTACTCTCGCAAAGGCGCAGAGGCGCGGAGGGGAATATGGGTTTTTCAAATTGTAAGTTCTTTTCACTATTAGCTGCGAAAGCAGCTTGCGAGAACTCTTCTTGAAAAAAATTATTTGCTTTTTCCACAATCTGCGATGGGTTGCCGACCCCCAAAAAGCCATCAGCTTCGGTAAGACTTTCTTTAAGTTCTTTTTCATAACGCTGGGAAAGACAGCCTGCCAGGAGTATTTTTTTATTCGCAAATAATCTGCGCCATTCAATAACAGCGTCGATCGATTCTTGTTTGGCGCTTTCTATAAAACCGCAGGAATTAACGATTATAAGATCGGCTTGCTCATTATCAGCGGTGCTTTCCCATCCGGCATTATTTAAATGCGCCATCATGTTTTCAGCATCTACCTGATTTTTTACACATCCGAATGGATCAAGAAAATATTTCATTTTCCAATGCCTGCGTTAATGCGTTGACAGCATTAACTTTCTAATCGCATCAATATTAAACGGAAACGGTTTTCATCATCTCTGACCCAGCGGATGTCAGTTACAACAACTTCACCTGACGCACCGATTTCAACAGGGTAAACACGCCCTCCGCCGATAACCTGAAACCTTGCCGCCTGTGCGTTTGATGTCCAGATACGAATGCCGTTTTGAGCCTGAATATCGAGCTGTTCGGCTCTTTGGAAATAACGCTGGTTGGTTCCCCTTCGATCACGTTCGTTTAAAATCTCCCAGCGGAACATGTTATACCCCTGAAAAACTACCTGTAATGTAAAAGGATATGCGCTTGGCGTGCCTGGAATTATTGTTACACTGCTTGCGGCATTTACAGGCGCAGGTGCTGTTGTATTTGTAATTTGATTTATATCAGCGCCTGTATATACATCAGAATCTATTAAAATAAAATGAAGTAACGCTCCCATGTCGGCATTGTTTTTTACAAAATCAACCAGGTTGATGCGCAAGTCAGGGATTCCGTCATTGTTAAGATCGATAATTATTTCCTGACCCAAATCCATATTTCTTAAACCGCTTGGGGTTCTAATCGATACTGTTTCTCCCAGGCTTGAAAGTTCCATTTTATATATTTCATTATCAAGTGAAATTAAAACAGAATCATTTCTGTACAAACGCCTTTCAAAAAAGTTACCTTCCATAAGATATTCAGAAGAAGATTGGTTTACCTGTGTGTTGGCAGTTCTGTGATTTTGGTTATACAAAATTAATTGATATATACCCCAGCTGCCTGCGCACAAAACCAAAAGTATGATGCCAAGAGGTATAACAAAACCGGGCAGCTTGATTGGGTTTTTTAATAATTGTTCTACAGGGACAGGCTGCTCCTGAATACGAAGCGCTCTGTAAAGCGATAATACTTTTTGAACATCAAGATCAAGATACTCGCCGTAATTTTTTAAAAAACCAATAACATAAGGTTCACCGGGGAAAGCGTTAAAATTTTCTGTTTCAAGGGCTTCAAGATAGCGGATTGATATATTTGTTTCGCGGCTTATCTGATCAAAACTAAGCCCTTTTTCCAAACGGGCAGATTTTAGTTTTTCACCCAGAGATTCCATTGAGCTCCCCCTGCCTAATCAGTATCTCTGAATAGAAAATTGTTATACATGTTTGAATTGGGCGGTGTGTCATATTCAAAACGAGCTACCGGTACACCCACATTTGTTCTAATACTTGTAAAATCGATACGTACATCAACTTCCGCAATCGTTCTTCCTTCGATTCTTCTTATTAATCTTGTATCAGGATTTATGCTTAATATTAATTCTCTAAATCCTTCGGAAGTGAAACGTCTTGTAAGGCGCAGTTTAATTACCCTCTCCGATGATCCGCTGTCCAGAGGTTCGGGATTTGGTCCTGTAAGAAAAGTAGGAGTAAAATTACGAATCAGCATTGAAAGACCCGATCCCGATTGAGCTGTTCTCCTATTAACTTCCTGATTCAATACTGCTCTGAATTCGGGAAGATAGACAACTAATGAATCACCGTTAAAAACAATTACCTGGTTTGCAGGTTGTGAAAAATCTATCCGTAATAAGTTAGGCGAGCGAAAACTTACGTTTCCTGCCATGTTACTTCCTCCCGAGCGGATTATAACACTTGCTTCATAATCCCTTAAAGAAGCGTATACATCAGAAACCATTCTCAGGTAACTTTCTGCTGTTACTATTTCCTGTGCAGCAAGAACGGAGAAACCGATTATTAATAGAAAAATTAGGGAAATCCCTCGTTTAATCACATTGAACCCCTGTAACTTAATATTCCATAATTTTAGAATATTGAAATAGCTTCGTCAAGTTGACAATAAAAGGCAGGGGTGATAGCCTAAGGTGAAAGTTATCTTTAAGACGGTCCAGTAGCTCAGGGGATAGAGCGGCCGCCTCCTAAGCGGCAGGTCGGCTGTTCGAGTCAGCCCTGGATCAATGCTAAAAAGCCAAAGGCTTTTTAGCTTGGAGTTTCGCCTGCGGCAAAACTCCGTGAATTAATGTACCTGCGGTTTTTAATTAGGAGCAGATATTGGATAATTGGTATAATTTAGATAAAGAAGCAGTTTTAAGAGAGCAGAAATCTGATGTAAAAAACGGATTAAATACGGCTGAAGTTGAAAAAAGAAAGATTGAATTTGGTCTTAACAAGTTTGCCGAAAAAAAGAAAGAAAGTCTTTTTGTACAAATAATGCGCCATCTTAAGGATGTTGCAGTAATCATTTTACTTTTGGCGGCAGTGCTTTCTTTTGTTCTGGAACTTCGCGAACTGATGGAAGGTCATAATGTTAACTTTATTGAATCGATTGTTATCCTTTCCATAGTAATAATGAATGTAATTTTGGCGGTTACCCAGGAGCGGGGAGCTGAAAAGGCGCTGGAAGCGCTTGCGGTTTTAAACAGTCCCAGCTGCTTTGTATTAAGAGACGGCAATAAACAGGAGATCGATACAACTTTAGTTGTACCCGGGGATATAATTGTATTAAAAACAGGCGATCTTGTGCCCGCCGATGCTCGTCTTTTGGAATGTGAAAGTTTTGCCGTAGACGAAGCATCGCTTACAGGTGAAAGCGAGCCGTCAGAAAAACAAACGGAAACTTTAACAAAAGAAAATGCTCCTTTGGGAGATCGCCTGAACATGGTTTTTTCCGGCTGTCTTGTTGTAAGCGGTTATGCTACAGCGGTTGTTATCGCAACAGGAATGAACACAGAAATCGGAAAAATTGCCGGATACTTAAATCATACAAAAAAGAATAAAACGCCTTTGCAGCTGCGCCTTGATAAACTCGGCAAATTAATCAGTACCATTGCGATTGTTGCAGCGTTTACGATCATCATGATTGGTCTTGTACAGCAGCTGGAATTTTGGTTCCTTATGATGCTGGCTGTAACTCTCGCTGTTGCAGCAGTTCCGGAAACTCTTTCACTAATCGTTACATTGATGCTTACTCACGGTGTTAAAAAAATGGTGAACAAAAACGCCTTAATAAGAAAGCTGCAGGCTGTAGAAACACTGGGAAGCACTTGTGTTATTTGTTCGGATAAAACCGGAACTTTAACCCAGAATAAAATGTCAATTAAAAGACTTTGGATTTACGGAAACAACCCTGTTAAAGATACAGAAGCGGATTCGCAGGAACATATTGAACTGATTAAAAGATTCCTTTTGGCAAGTAATGTAACAGTAGAAAAGAATGAAAAGGGCGAAGATAAAATTATAGGCGACCCTACAGAATCTGCGATAATGCGCCTTTCGCTCGATAAACAAATAAAAAGAGAAAACTTTACCGATTACGAAAAGGTCGGCGAAATTCCTTTTTCCTCGGCGCGAAAGATGATGACATCGATTTACAAAAAACAAAACGGTAAATACCTTGTTTTAACAAAAGGCGCTTTTGATAAAATTCCATATATAAAAAACGATTTAAATTATGTGAATGAACTTGAAAAAATGCACGATTCGTTTGCACAAGATGCATTGCGTGTAATTACGCTTGCTTCCAAAGAAATTGATACTCTGCCTGCTAAAGATGATCTTGAAAGTATTGAAAAAGATCTAAACTTTGAAGGGTTCATCGGTCTTATCGATCCGCCTCGTCCTGAAGCTGCCGCGGCGATATATCGTGCGAAAAAAGCCGGAGTACGCACTATCATGATCACAGGAGATCATGCGGTAACTGCGGCGGCTATCGCAAGAGAGCTTGGCATCATTGCCGCTAAAGAAGGAATTATCACAGGTGAAGAACTTTCCAATCTTTCAGATGATGAATTAAATGACAGTATCGAGTTTTATTCGGTTTATGCGCGAGTATCACCGTCAGATAAAATCCGCATAGTACAGGCATGGCAGCAAAAAGGCGCGGTTGTATCGATGACAGGCGACGGCGTAAACGACGCACCTGCGCTTAAGGCAGCCGATGTCGGTGTTGCGATGGGTATTAACGGCACTGAAGTTGCAAAGAGCGCATCGGACATGGTTTTAACAGACGATAATTTTTCGACAATTGTAGAAGCTATAAATGAAGGACGCAAAGTTTTTGCCAATATTAAAAAACTGGTTTACTTCCTTATTGTGTGTAATATATCCGAAATAGTTATTATGATTTTCGGGCAGGTTTCCGGTTGGGGAATAAACGATCATCATTATGAAAGTATAGGGATAGTAACTCCCATAATGCTTTTAATTATTAATGTAATAGCTGATGGAATTCCAGGAATGGCTCTTGCAAAAGAACATTCTGATACAAGAATCATGGTACGAAAACCAATCGACCGCGAAGAAAGTTTTTTTGCAGGCGGGCTTATGGAAGTAATTATCCAGCAGACAATTATGTGCAGCATTGTAGTATTGATAGGTTTTTATATCGGAAAGTTTATTGTCATTCCAGGAAGTGTTTTGCCGTCACATACTCTTGGTCAGACAATGGCTTTCCTTATACTAGGCTGGACATCGCTATGTCATATTTTCGTTGTAAGAAGCCGAATTTCTGTTTTTAAACGCACTCTTAAAGATAATCCGCAGCTGCCGATAAGCACAGGGATTATGTTCCTGCTTCTTGCAGGTATGGCGCTTTTACCTCCGCTTGCAGGAGATTTAAGGGGCGCAAACTTTTTCGGACTTGTTCAGATGAACCCTTATCACTGGCTCATTTGTTTTGGTATTTCGTTATTGCCCCTTTTGGTTGCAGAGTATGGTAAGCTTTGGGATAACTTAAGGTACCACGAAGCTGAAAGACTGAGAGTAAAACAGCAGAGGATTGATTGATGTTTTAAGAGTACAGTGAAATTTTTGAGGAGATTTAAAAATGACTGGAATAGAAAAAATATCAGTAAAGAAAATTGAGGAATTATTTGAAAAGCAGAATACCGCTGGAGCTATATTAACTCCAAGGTTATATCAAGAAAAAAAACATATAATTTTGAAGTACTGTAAAGACTATTATAATGACAATCAAACCCTTGATAATTTTTCTTATGGTCCAAGCAAAAAAGTCTATATAGAAAAATCAAATTCTATATTTAATGTTTTTTATATACGTACGAGAAAAGATCGGAATAACACTAAATTATTGATTGATCTGGGTATTAGAAAAGAAAATGCATTACAATATTATGAATACGAAGATCCAGATATTGATCCATTTTATATTTCTTATATTGATAAAGAAACACTTAATAAACTTCCGAATGATGTTCAAAAAGTTACAAGAAAAGCAACAATTTTTATTTATAAAGATCAAAACCCCAAAGGTGAATTAATATCCTGTAATTTACAATCCAAAGATGGTTCGTATCAGGAATTCAATGTTACCGCAAATTGGGCAGGGTTTCAGGAGAATCATTTTATTATTTTTGCTAAAGTTTTTTCAAAAAATAATAGTCATTATGTTTTAAAACAAATATATCATGATGATATATTATGGTGGATAGATGATCTGTTTTCACAGATAAATTCAGATACTTATTCATTATTTTATAGCCCTATTTTTGCTGGAAACTCAATGGATACTTTGCATTTACAATTAATAAAAAGCAATTTTCCTGTTTTTGAAAAATTAAATAATGATTATAATAATTATACTTCAGAACTAATTAATATTAATGATAATGTCTGGCCATTTCCTGGGATTCTCGCTCGTTATACAGTGGATGACAAGGATAAAATTCTTTTTGAATTAAATGATAAAATAAATAGATATATTTCTAAGTCAGGTAATACATTTAACCTTTTATTTCGTACAAGAAAAGAATACAGAGAAGTGTATTTTGCTTACCGTAAAAAAGGAAAAAGTTACATTAAAGGAATATCAAACGATATTGCCGGCTTTGAGGTTGGTGGTAATCTAATTATAGAATCTAAAGAAGAATTTGAAAATTTTTCTGATAAGGTTGAAGAAATTGATTTAGTAAAAAAATCGATTTAAAAGAAACGCCTTAATGTGCAGATTTTAATTTGTTTCTGCACCAGGTAAAAAAAGTTTATCACCTATATTTATTCTGTTTTGCAAGTTATTAGCAAGAATTATTATTTCTCTTGAAATAGAATACTTTTCTCCTATGAGGGAAATTGAATCACCAGCTGTTACTGTGTATATAATACCGTCAATACTTGGTATTCTAAATGTTTCTCCGATTTTTATAGTTTTTGCAGTATTTAATGCAAGAATGGTTTGTGCAGAAATATTGAATTGTGTAGAAATTGATGTTAAAGTGTCTCCGCTTTTTACAGTATATTCAATCCAGTAAAATTCTTTTTCTGTTGTATTATTACTTACTGAAACACAGGCTGTAATGAAAGTAATGGCACATAAACAATATATGATTTTCATTTTTAACATAATTACCCTATTAGTTATATATAGCTCACTTTAGTGAAAAAGTCAATGAATTTATTTATTGGTTTTCGAATTTATGGTTTTCGAATTTATTGACAAAATAGCAAAATTATTATATCTTAAATTGATGTTTAGAAAGTATTAATAGAATCTTTTTATTAAACAAAGAGGTGTTTTATGTCTGATTATATACAATATAATTATAGAGAAGTATCTCATAAAAATGAGGGACTGCGTCGTCTTTTACGCATCTTTTGTAACGTGAAAGACAAAAAAAAGCAAAAAGATTTAGCAAAAGAATTATATACAGAAATAGATAGCAAAAAAATAGACGGTGAAGATAAAGATAAGAAAATAGGAAAATATGAAGATTTAATTAGTGGTTATATTTTAGACAATAATAAAGTAAAAGAAATTCCAGAAGATATATATATAATTTTATTAAGTTCAATAATAAAACATATTAAAGAAAAGGATTATAAAATAAAAGATATAGAAAATGAAATTAATGGTATTAAAAAGTTTGAAGATATTAAAAAAGATTTATTAATATTAAATAATTGGGATGAATTTTGGGGAGATATCAATTTTGTTTGCAATGAATTAATAAAGAAATTACAAGAAAAAATATTGGTTTTTGAATCAAAAAATTATTTTGATAATCATTTAAATAAAGAATATTATTGCTATTTCTATAAAACTTGTTTGGGAAAAGATATTAAAGCAAGTGCAGCACAAGGAAAAAAAACAAATAAATATTGGTATAATGAAGGTAAACTAAACATAAATGATGATCTTACAGTAGATTTTATTTTAGATATTACGTATCTAGGAAAAGGCAAGGATAAAAAACATTATAAAGGCGATATTATTTGCACAAGTTTTGGCGGTACTGAGACTTATGCAAATATCAGATTAAAAAGGGTAGACTTTAATGAAGTACCAGATATTAATAGCATTCAATTTAAATTGCATTGCTTTAGAGGTGATGGTAAATATGATATATTTCCTGCAGTTTGTTCTGCAATATCCGCAGGAGATCAAAAAAGGGATCTTGTAACACATGGAATGCTGCTGTCAAAAGATGAATTAAATGAAGATAGTATTAATTCTTTATTACCGCTTGTCAGATTAGGAAATAAGCAATTTTTTTATATAAAACATGAAGAGTTGAAAGAGATAATTAAAAATAAAAATAAGTTTCAAAGAATTAAAGAAAAATATACTCCTGAAGAGAAAGATATGATATATGAAATTAGTTTAGATATGAAAGTTTTAGATAAGGATACATTTTCAAAGGAAGTAATTTCTGAAATAAGAAAAAAAAGTATTAATTCTTATGAATCCATAGGTTTTGATCAAGATTTATATAACCTTATAAGAGCTATAGCAAAAATAGATGTTTCAGAAAAAGATTAAAAAAGTTGTTAAAACAATATATCTATTTATAATAAATACAATTACAACTAAATAATAAAAACTTTCCAAAAAATATTACAAAATCGAAAACTTCGATTTTGTATCCCCATTTTTCGATTTTATGTCACACATTCTTCGTTTTTTTGTCGAAAAAAAAACCTTGCTATTCCAAGGTCTTTACACCTAGAGTAACAATAGGGATATAAAAATTTATTGGAGGTGAAAAATGAATATAAGGAGGTGAGATCGGAGCTTAGTGTATATAAAAAAACAGTTCATATGGACTGTAAAAAATCTGGAGGATTCTTATGAAAGTAATTTTTAGTTTAATAAAGATGATTTTGTGTACGTTGGTTATTTTTATATTATTTATAATTGCTGCCAATTTGTTAAACGCTGATAATAATAAACAATCAGGAATATATATATTCCAAATTGGGAAGCATACATTTGACTTTTTTGCAACAATAGATAAAGTGGAAAAGTTTTTTGTAAAAGAAGAAATAGAATACCGGTTGGTTGAACATATCACAAACGATCTTACACCAATTCTAAAACAAGTTGCAGAGTTACTGGAATATAATAATTATCGTGTGTTAAATAACTGGGTTTTTTCAGAAAATATTTCTGATCACCAATTGGGAGTGGAGGTCAGGAGGATGATGAGCGTACCTACAAAAAACGATATGGATGGAAACGGAGTTATTGATTGCGTCGATTTTGCACTTTTGTTCTATCAAATTGCTACAGAAGCCAAGTTTGATGTAAGAATAATCTTCAATTCTAATAAAAATATGAATCACGCTTTTAATGCTGTGCGGCGAACGGATAATACATGGCAGACAATAGAACCTCAGGCTGGCAATGGAGGTATGATAATTATGAACAACGCATGGGGAGATAAGTATGACCCAACTTTTGATGTCGATGTTACTCAACAAATGGTAAGACGATACTTGCGGTAAGTCTGCAGGAACCTATATTCGCCCAAATTTTAAAAGAAAAATTTGGACAAAAGAAAAATAAAAGAGGCTTAATGAAAAACTTTATAAAACTTCTTTTTATTGTCAATTTACACATACAGGAATTAGTCATCATAGAACTTTTTTTAATTTTTCTTTATTTATTTTTTGATGTAAATTATATTACTTTTTCTAAATTTCTTAAAAATTTGGCAGAAATAGACAAGATTTCAATACAATTGATTAGTGTGCCATGAATATTTAAAACACAATGTGTGGCGAATATTAATAATTCAAATATATTATGGCAAAGAGAATAAAACGAAGGAATGTTTATGTATTTGTAGAATGAAGATCGACGTTGTCGATTACTAATAATATTTTTGTAAGGGGTAATTTATGAAAAAGTTTATTCAATGGCTATTAGTTGTAGTAGCAACTGGGTTTTGGGGATGCGTAAGTATAGAATCCGCATCCGAACTTGCTCCCACTTCTGTAACTTCTGTACATGTATCGGATATGATGTACTATGGTGCTGATCTTTCACAATTCCCGAAAAAATTTAGAGAATGGATCGTTTATAGAGCGTTCCCACAAGATCAAATGGAACAGCCATCCATGATTGACCCTAAATTAAAAATATGGTGGGGTGAGGATCGACATTCTATTTATTCAGAAGTTACTTATACTATAGCACAGGGATATGTGGGAGCTGGAAATACAAAGACATGGAGGCAAAACACATATTCAGGATCTCCAGTAATCTTCGATTGGTACGGTGAATATTCCAAATACCATACATTAAAATTTAATTGGGAATACGAAAATGAGGTAGAAAGACTATTAAAAACTGATCCGGCATATGCTGAAATTGTTGAATTTGCAAAAAAATTAAACTCCGAAATCGAATACGACTATGCAAATTATAGTGGATATTCAGGCGCTCCTGTAATACGAACTCCAGGAATGAGATATCTTGTTTGTGGCGGTTACGCAGATGAAGTTATGGATAAAGCTCTAGAACTAAAATCAGTTCAAGCTGTAAAAAAGTGGTCTTCATCTAGTCACGCCTGGAACGAATTGATATTGACTGATGGAAGAATCCTATTTTTTGATCTGACCTGGTATAGTAATAAGCGTATTGATCACGAAACAGGTGTAATCTATGAAGATAGTTTCAACTGGAAAAATGTAACGTTCAATGAAGAGCTTTTTAAATATTCAGGTATTGGGTTTGGAACAAGACGATTTGAACACGCTTTCGGTTTTCTTGTTAGTGAGCGGTGGAAAGATTAGAGATTAACCGGAACGTAAAAAAGTTTATAGCAACAAGGCTCTGGCTTTGTTGCTATAAACCTAAACAATGAGAGAATATTATTTTTAGAGGAATAACATGAACGATAAATCAAACTTAACAAGAGATGAACTTTTTGACATTGCTTTTAAAATGGCTGAGCAGATGAACCCTAAAGGCGCTGTAGAAAATTATTCCAAAATTCTTGAACTGTCATATCCAAGAAATAATTATTGGAAC
Source organism: Treponema sp. (assembly GCA_009781475.1). Lineage (GTDB taxonomy): Bacteria > Spirochaetota > Spirochaetia > Treponematales > Breznakiellaceae > WQXQ01. The sequence continues at coordinate 11,066 of WQYB01000027.1, read as the reverse complement.
CCCCCGGTGTTCAACAATATAGGGTCTAATCTAATAGACATCGAGGATTATAATCAAGCATTAGAAATTCTTAACGAAGGCATTTCCTATTTTCCAAACTATTATTTTACGTATTACACACGTTCGCGTATTCACCGTTTTTTAGAAAATTGGGAAGAAGCGATAAATGATTGTAATAAATGTCTTGATCTCTCACATGATTATATCTTTGCGTTAAATAACAGAGCCTACTGTTTCAATAGATTAAATGCATTTGAAAGAACAATCAGCGATTATACCAATGCAATTAAAATTTCTTATCCGGAAAATTACAAAGAATTAATTAAAACTATCTCTTTTGATAAGCTAGACGATGGAGTTCAATTAGTGAAATACTTACTTGCTTCTGGTTATTACCTTGATTTAGCCATAAATAAAAAACATAAAATGGTAATGGTAAAACCGTCTAGTAGTAAGCGGCGTGTTGTTTTGTATCCCAATAAAATTCATATGAAAAAGAGCATGGTAAGGCATTTTAAAAAACATACCTATCGCCTTGTTGAATCAGAAACAAATAACGATATTCAATACTTTATAGATAAGTTAATTGAATATTTCAAAGAAAAGTCTAATGGAGTAGATGAGAACTACTTGCCAATGCTTAGATTTTATTTATCAAAAATTAACTTAATTTCCGGATATCCAAGAGGAGTTTCGGTCGCTCTTTACAATGAAGATGGCAAACTTGCCGCTATAGATGTTGGAGTTCGTAATAAATTTACTTATACCAGTTATTCAGGTTGTCATTATTTCAATAATGCTGGAACCGCGCAGCTTATTCTTCACGCTATAAAGCTTGAAATGGATGGATGCCGGATTATTGATTACGGCACACCATCATATCGCTGGCGCTATAAACACGATAATTTGGGTTGTGTTGTGTGTGAGGATTACCCCAAATTATTTGAAACGGTTAAGGGAGGTTGACAATGGAAAACAAATTTAATAATTACTTGAAAAGTGGAAATGACTATTATTGTAAAGGTGATTATCGTACAGCCTCTAACTATTATAGTCAAGCATTAGAATTAAATCCAAATGATCCGGATGCTCAATTAAATGAAGCATGCTGTGACGATGAAATAGGTCAAACTGACTTAGCAGTTGAAAAATTAGAAAATATTGTTAAAAACAACACCTATTTTGCATTAGGGTTTTATAATCTTGGCTTTCTTTATAAGAAAAAAAAGTTATATTCAAATGCTATTAAAGTTTATACTAATGCAATTAATCTAATACTGGATAAATATTTGTATATAAATAAATCTTCATCAAATAAATTGTTATTAGACAGCTATTGCGGAAGGGGTAGTTGCTTTGAAGAAATGTTTTTATACGATGATGCAGAAAGAGATTATATTAAATCAATTGAAATAAATCCAAAATGTTCTTATAGTCATAAAAATCTCCTACGTATCAATTTAAAAAAGAATGAAATTGAATTAGCAGAATATAATGCAAAAAAAGCGTTTAAATTAATATACCCAGAATGCAGGGCTCCCGGCAAATTCGTTACAATTGTGACTTCGCTTCACGAAAAAGTAGAAACAATAAGTGATACAATAAAAGCCGGATTTTTCCCAGGATATGTGGGAGAGTTCGGAAAAACAATGGTTCTAATGCCGGTATTAAGTGATAGAATTATTCTGCATCTGGATAAAATAAAAAAAAGTAAATCTATTATAAGACATTTTAAAAAAAACAATAAATATACTTTGGAAGAATCCAAAAATGTTAAACAAATGGCTGATAGATTAATTGAGCATTATAAAGATCACAAAAGAAACATTGTTGATCCTTCTTATTTATTATTTTTACAGTATTATCTTGAGGCTCTGAATCAAACAGATAATCATTTAATAGGAACCAGCGTCTCATTATTTGATGAAAATGAATATTGTGCAGGAGATTTAGGCGTGCTAAATGGGAGAATATATACATCTTTTTCAGGTCATAAAGTTAAAAATAATGGGGGAACATCCCAATTAATCTTATACGCGGAAACTCTAAAAAATAAAAATTTTGTACTGAAAGATTTTGGACCGGATAACATAAAGTACAATGCATACAAATTTAAGCTTGGTGCTCAATTATATACAGCTAACGATTATCTTAAACTGGTTAGGGATATAAATCCTTATGCAAATAAATATTTTTATTAAATTTTAAGGAGTAAAACAATGGAAAAGCTATTTAATGAAAAAACATCTGAAAAAACAAAAATTAAAAAAAGGCTAAAACAAAAACTTCAAAGACAATATACAGTAATTATACTAAACGATCCTTTTACAACGTTCGAATTTGTAGAAGATATCTTAGTTACAGTTTTTCATAAAACAAAAGGGGAGGCAATAAAAATAGCACATGCTATTCACTCAAATGGCAGAGAGATAGTTGGCGTTTACGCAAAAGATATTGCGTTGACGATGGTAAAAAGGGTTCATCTCGAAGCTGTTCAAAGAGAGTTCCCGCTTAAATGTATTGCCGAAGAATGTTAAGGAGGTTAGTATGAGATTCAATCCGGAACTTCAAGCGATAATTGACGGTTCGTTTAGTTATGCGAATAACGCAAAACACGAATACGTCACTGCAGAACATGTTTTGTATAATAGTATATTACTCGAAAGGAAAGTTGTAGATATCTTTCGCAGAATGGATGCTGCTATGTTTATAATAATGAAACAGCTAGAGGATTATTTTAAGGAAATACCTGTTACAAAAAACACAAATGTAGAACCGTATAAAACAGAGAGTTATATACAATTTTTGAATAAGATGTCTGCAGAGTGCAAGGCGCGCCTTACGCCAATTAATCCGCCTAAGACTAAAATTGAAATGATTGAAGCAGAGAAGATAAAGATAATAGATATAAACGACCTTCTTGTAGCTTTGTTCGAAACGAAATCTGTATGTTCAAATGTTATGCGAAATGCAGGAGTTACAAGGCTTAAACTAAGAAAAGCTCTTTCTTGCGGCAGCGAAAATATATCCAGCCTTGATAAAGAAGGAAGTGCTCTTTTTAAATTTACAACAGATCTTACCGCTTTAGCCCGTGAGCAGAAGCTAGAAATACTGATAGGCAGACAAGAAGAGCTTGAGCTTACAATCGAAGTTCTCTGTCGCAGAGTTAAAAATAATCCAATTATTTGTGGAGAAGCAGGCGTTGGCAAAACCGCGATTATAGAGGGGTTTGCGCAGTTAATTGCAGCTAACGATGTCCCGGAAAGATTAAAAGATTATACTATTCATTCATTGGATATGGGTTCATTAATAGCAGGAACCAAGTACCGCGGCACGTTTGAAAAACGATTAAAACGAGTCATTAAAGAGATAAGCGAAAAAGGAAAATCAATTCTTTTTATAGATGAGATACACACCATAATCGGAGCTGGCTCCGCTTCCAGTCAACTGGATGTAGGAAATATGCTAAAATCTGATCTTGCTCGTGGCAGGTTAACAATAATCGGAGCCACAACCTACGATGAATACAATAAATATTTTGAAAAAGACAAAGCTCTTTCACGGCGGTTTCAGAAAATCGATATAAACGAACCTTCTTCAGAGGATACTATAACCATCCTTAATGGAATCAAATTCCAATATGAATCATATCATAATGTCGAAATTAACAAAGATGTTATTTTAAGAATAGTAAAGTTATCAGAATATATACAAGGCAAGCAGCCGGACAAGTCAATTAATTGTATGGATATCATCGCATCTCATGTTCGTACAAAAAACGATGGATATAAAACAATTAAAATAGAGCAATCGCATGTTGAAAACGTTATATCCAGGCTTGGTAAAATACCAGAGCAAACGGTTAAAAATTCAGAAAAAGACAAGTTGAAAAATCTTGAAAGTCTTTTAAAAGAAAAAATATTTTCTCAAGACCAGGCAATTAATGTGATTGTAAAAGCGGTAAAAAGATCCAGAGCTGGTTTTAGAGCCGAAGATAAACCTGTAGCAAACTTCCTTTTTGCAGGTCCCACTGGTGTTGGTAAAACCGAACTTGCCCGTCAGCTAGCAGAAATACTTAGCATTCCAATGATTCGCTATGATATGAGCGAGTATCAGGAAAAAATTACAGTATCGCGCCTTATTGGTTCTTCTCCGGGTTATATAGGATATGATGAAGGAGGTCAGCTTATAGATGCTGTTCGTAAACAACCCCATGCTGTATTGTTACTGGACGAAATTGAAAAAGCTCACAGCGATATATTCAATTTGCTTCTTCAGGTTATGGATAATGCAACATTAACCGACAATCATGGACGCAAAGCTGATTTTAGAAACATTATTTTAATAATGACGAGTAACGCAGGAGCTGGTGAAATAGGCAAAGGGCTTATAGGCTTTGGAGACAGGGTGCAGGATGACAGCGTGGTAGACAGCGCCGTGGAAAAAACATTTACCCCGGAGTTCCGTAACCGTCTGGATGAAGTGGTCCACTTTGTGCATCTTTCACGTGACATTATTGTATCCATTGTTAAAAAAGAACTTGATGTTTTTTCACAACAGCTTGCGCAAAAGAATGTAACCATAACTGTAACGGAACGCTGTGTAGATAAACTTGCAGAAGAAGGATACAGCCGCGAGTTTGGTGCACGAAATGTAAGCAGGCTTATTGAAGATAAAATTAAAAGTTTCTTTGTAGATGAAGTTTTATTCGGCAGATTAAGCGAAGGCGGAAGCGCCGTTGTGGACTGGAAGGAAGGAAATTATTGCTTTGAATACTTGACATTTCCTCCCAAATAGTCTAATATATTAGCTATAACCATTAAAATAAGGGTAAAATGGCTAATATATTAGATATAAAACAAAGATTATCACAGAGAATTCGCATTAGAAGACGCGAAGGTAAAATTTCCCAGGCAGAATTAGCAGGTAAAAGCGGAGTATCACTTGGTTCGATTAAACGTTTTGAAAACTCTGGAGAGATTTCTCTTACAAGTCTTCTTCGCATTGCCGTTGTACTCGGTTATGAAACAGATTTTGACAGGCTCTTTGAACGCAAAAATTATCAATCGATTGACGAGATTATAAATGCAAAATAAATTTTTAAATGTTTTTTATGATAAACACAGAGTAGGCAGAATTGCCCAAACGCAAGAAAATCTTTTAGCGTTTGAATACGATGCTGAATGGCTGCGTGATGGTTTTTCTATTTCACCATTTAAACTGCCGTTAGAAAAACGTGTGTTTATCGCGCCGCGCGATCCGTTCGATGGCAACTTTGGTGTTTTCAATGACAGTCTTCCAGACGGCTGGGGTCGTTTATTGATCGACAGACTGCTTTTAAAAAAACATATCGAACTTTCTACTGTTTCTATATTGGATCGCCTTGCAATTGTCGGCTCAAGCGGAATGGGTGCGCTGGAATACAAACCCGAAGAACATTTAGCTGACGATGTAAAAAAATACAATCTGGATACATTGGCAAATGAAGCGCAAGCCATATTAAATGAAAAGTACGACGGGCGTAAATTGGAAGACTTGGTAAAACTTGGCGGCAGCTCAGGCGGCGCTCGTCCTAAAGTTTTAATAGATTATAAAGGCGACGGTCATGTCGCAGAAGACTGGATTGTTAAATTCCGCGCAAGCATCGATCCTAAAAATATCGGGAAAATCGAATACGATTATATGACCTGCGCAAAAGCAGCAGGGTTAATAGTGCCGCAAATAAAATTGTTCGAAGATAAATATTTTGGCGTAAAACGATTTGACAGAAAAAAAGACGGCAGCAAGGTATTTATGATTTCTTCAAGCGGATTACTGGATGCCAGCCACAGATTTCCAACATTGGATTACAATAGTTTAATGACCTTAACTTTGGAATTAACACGCGATTTTCGTGAAGTAGAAAAAATGTTTCGCCTTATGTGTTTTAATGTTTTTTCGCACAACCGAGACGATCATTCAAAAAACTTTTCCTTCCTTTTTGACGATAGTAAAAAATGGCAAGTTTCACCTGTATATGATTTGGTTTATAATGCCGGAATGAACGGCGAACATGCAACTGCTATTGACGGCGAAGGGCGTTCCCCTACAGAAGAACATATAATGTCAGTTGCAAAAAAGGCAGGATTGGATCTTCGCAAAGCGCAGAATATTATAGATGAAGTTAAAAGCGCGGTAAAACAATTAAAAATTGGCTGATTTAAAAAAATAATATTTAACTTCCTTGACAAAGCTGTATTTTTACGCTATTATTTACCATGTAATATTAAAATTAAGTTTTAAATTTACATGGAGAAAATTTGGCTATTTATACACGAAATTTACAAAAACCTATACTGGATTCGCTGAAGTATTTTCCGGTTACTGCTGTAACAGGTCCAAGGCAGTGCGGAAAATCCACTTTGGTTAAGCAGCTTTTAAAAGACACTTATAATAACAAACATATTTACCTGGATTTGGAGAGGCCTTCGGATCTTGCAAAATTAAATAATACCGAATGGTTTTTAAGATCGAATAAAAATAAACTTGTTTGTATCGACGAAATTCAACGCAAACCTGAAATTTTTCCATTAATACGCAGCCTTGTGGATGAATGGGATAAACCGGGATGTTTTTTGGTTCTAGGTTCGGCTTCGCGTGAACTTTTAAAACAAAGCTCTGAATCCCTGGCAGGAAGGATTTCTTATAACCGCCTTACTCCTTTTTTATGGAATGAAATAAATAAAAACCACACAATGGAACAATATTTTTATGCCGGCGGTTTTCCTAGAAGTATTCTTGCTGCCAATGATCAAGTATCATTGAGGTGGCGGGAGGATTTTATATCAACATTCCTTGAAAGGGATTTGCTTCAATGGAGAGAATTTAATCCTGCTGCCATGAAAAGGCTTTGGAGAATGTTATCTTATGTAAACGGGCAGATTATAAATTATTCAACATTAGCTTCATCACTTGGTATAAGTTCAGTATCAGTTAAAAATTATATCGATCTTCTTGCAAGTACCTACATGGTGGAAGTTATTTCTCCATGGTATTCAAATCTGGGGAAACGGTTATTTAAATCGCCGAAAGTTTATATTAATGATTCAGGAATTACCGCAGCCCTATTGGGACTTAATTCATTTAATGATTTATCGGGGCATCCGGCATTTGGTTCTGTTTGGGAACAAATAGTGCTTGCGAATATCAGGGGATGGTTTGCAGACGCTGAAATATGTTATTACAGGACATCGAACGGCGCAGAAATAGATTTCGTCATTAGTAAAAATGGAAAGATTTGCGCAATTGAGTGTAAAGCATCTTTAAGTCCCGTTTTGACAAAAGGCAATTATCTTGCTATTGATGACATTAAACCGCTGCATTCTTTTGTTGTTATACCTTCAGAAAAAGGCTGGTCTTTAAATAAAGGTATTGATGTAGTATCATTAATGGAGTTATATAAAAAATTAAATAAACTTTTTTCTAATAAATAAATCTTAATAAGGAGATAGAAAATCAATGTCAGATAAAAACAAAGATTGCAAATGCCCGTATGGCTGCTCGCGCCACGGAGATTGCAAAGCATGTCAGGAATATCACCGCAAGGACGGATCGAGCACGACTTGCGGCATTAAACCGGGAAATACTAATACTAAAAAGTAAATTAAAGTTAGATTTCAATTGCTTTTATTAATTAATCGCAATAACTGCGATATTAAATACAAAGGTATTGAATATAAATTACCTGCTTGTTTTGTTTCCGCTATGCCGTAATTTTTTAGCGATGTTCTTACGGCGTATTTTGGACTGTATTCTTGTATATATACTTTTAACGATTGTGATTTAGTATGTTTTGCCGATTTTACTTCTATTGGTATTATTTCACCGGGATTTTGCTCATCATTCCCCTGTGTGATAAAATCAACTTCCGCTGTGCTGCCTTCTCGTCCCCAATAAAATAACGGACTTACTCTTGCCGCTTTTAATTCCTGGCATACAAATTGTTCTGCTAACGCGCCGTTCATATCATCAACTATATCTGTACCGGAGGCTAATATATTTGCCGGTCTTATTTCTGCTTGTGCGCAAAAAAGACCGATATCTAGCATGTATAATTTAAAATAGTCTTCTTTGTAATACATTTTTAACGGGATTTTTGGTTTTTCAACTTTGTAGATTTTATGGACTAATCCTGTATCAACCAGCCATTGCATTGCATTTTCAAACTCTGCCGCCCGTCCGCCGCTTTTAACATTTTTGTATATAAATTTTTTATTTTCCTTTACAAGATGCAGCGAAATAGAATCCCACAACATTTTGATTTTTGGTTCTGTACGCGGATCGTTTATATGTTTGGAAAAATCACCTTTATAAGTTGTTATTAATCCATTTTGAATTTCCCGTACTTTCTCCCAATTGCCGGACATAACGTATTCATTTACGGCTTCCGGCATTCCGCCGACATAGTAGTATTGTTTTAATAATGATTCCATTAATTCGCTTACTCCCGATAAAGCGGTAACATCGCGATTTTTTATGGAGTCTGCCAACATTTTTCGTCCCATTGCTTCCAGGAATTCACAAAAGGACATGGGATATAATGTAAGCTGATCTGTTTGTCCAACAGGTCTGCGGCCTATCATAACGCCAAGAAAACTGCCTGCCGCTATTATGTTGTATTTACAGCTATTTTCGTTAAATGCTTTTAAAGCGTCCATTGCCCGCTGTGATTCCTGTATTTCATCAAAAAATAACAGTGTATGCTCAGGGTCAATTTCCCTGTTAAATCGCAATTCCAGTTGTTGAATTATCTGTTCCGGATTTATATTTCTTTCAAAAATTGTTTTGAGTGATTCATCTGTAAAAAAGTTTAATTCTACATAATCATTGTAATTAAATGTCGCGAATTCTCTTACAAGCCAGGTTTTTCCAACCTGCCTTGCTCCAAATAGAATTAAAGGTTTGCGGTTCGGAGAGTTTTTCCATTTTTTTAAATCCTCTATTGCGTATCTTTCCATAGTTATAATTATATTACAAATCCACACTTTTTGCAACCAATAAATGTATTCTGTCTACACTTATTGGAACCAATAAATGTCAAACAACTAAAGTAATTCTTTCGCTTTTTTTACAAGACTTCCAACATCAAGACCGTAGCGGTCTACAAGATAATCCTGTGTTCCAACTTCGCCGAACTCGTCGCGGATGCCGATACGAGCAAACTTGCAGCAGTTGTTTGCGCCAACGCAGCAATTTTCGGCAAGTATTTCCGCAACAGCACCGCCAAGTCCGCCCATTATTTGTGCGTTCTCTACGCTGATGATGGCGCGTACTTTGCCGGCTTGGTTTAGAATCGCATCGGTATCGATGGGTTTTAAAGTTAATACATCAAGCACACCTGCGCTGATACCTTGCTCGCCAAGTTTTTCGCAGGCTTTAAGTGACTGGTTTACCATCAAGCTGCCAAGTGCAACAAAGCAAATATCTTTTCCTTCTTTTAAAACTTTTGCTTGCCCGAATTTAAATGTTTCGTTTTCGCCATAAAGATACGGAACAGGTTTTCGCGGAATGCGCAAATAATGACAGCCGTATTCCCCTGCCATCAGGCGAACGAATGCAGCGCAGGATGCGGGGTCTGACGGTTCTACGACAGTTAGTTTTGGTACGACTCTCATTAAAGCGAGGTCTTCAAATGGCATGTGAGTGCCGCCGTTAAAAGCCGCCGTTACGCCGGGGTCAGTTCCGACAAGTTTTACATTTAGCTGCGCGTAAGCTGCCGAAAGAAAAAACTGGTCGTATACACGGCGGGAAGCAAAACAGCCAAAGCTAGCCGCAAAAGGAATTTTTCCCAAAGTGGAAAGCCCGGATGCGATACCTACCATGTTGGCTTCCGCGATGCCGCAGTTAAAGTGGCGGTCGGGGTACGCTTTTTTAAAAACACCTGTGTTTGTGCAGCTCATAAGGTCTGCTTCCAGTACGACTATATCTTTATTTTTTTCTGCTAACTCGACAAGCGTGTCGACATAAGCCATTCTCATTTCTTTTTGTTGTTCAGACATTTTTATCTCCTTATCCGAGGTTCACGCTAATGCCGCTATGGCTTCTTTTGCTTTTTCCATATCAAAAACCATGCTGTGATTTTTTTCGATACCTTCTGCAAAGTTGCAACCTTTACCCTTGATTGTGTTCATAACAATCATTGAAGGTTTTTCAGTTTGCGAAAGTGCTTTTTCGATTGCGCTGTCCAGTGCGGCTATGTCATGTCCGTCTACAACTTGTGTAAACCAGCCGAAACTTTCCCATTTCGCGCCAAGGTCGCCAAGGTCTAAAATGTCTTTGGTAAAACCGTCAAGCTGCTGTTTGTTGTAATCGGTAAAGGCGATTAAATTTGAAAGTTTTTGAAAACTTGCAAACAATGCGCCTTCCCAAACCTGCCCTTCGTTAGATTCACCGTCTCCGATAATCGTGTAAACTGTTGATGTTTTTTTATCCATCTTTAAACCGAGGGCAATACCGATAGCCGCGGAAAAACCCTGCCCAAGCGAACCTGTTGTCATGTCGATGCCGGGTGTTTTATTGCGGTCGCAGTGGCTTGGTAAACTTGTTCCGCCTTTGTTAAGAGTTGTAAGCCAGTCTTTTGGAAAAAATCCTTTTAACGCGAGCGCCGCATAAACTGCAGGACCTGCGTGCCCTTTGGAAACTACAAGCTGGTCGCGATCTTCCCAGCGCGGTTTTTGCGGATCAATTTTCATGCGGTGAAAATATAAAAGAGCCAGTAAATCGACAATCGACATGGCTCCTCCGATATGCCCTGTTCCCAGGGTCGCAATTTCTTCGATAGTCATTTTGCGGATTTCTTTTGCTTGAGCTTTTAAAAAATCTTCGGTTTTTTTATCCATGTTTTCCTCTTTAAGATATGGTTATTCCGTCAAAGCAGCACCAGGGCAGTACGCTGTAACCATTCTTGCATTGTTCTTTTGATATTTCTATTTTTCCAAGTATATCTAAAATATTAAACGATACCATTGTCTCTTTTATCGCATCTTTAATTTTTCCATTTTCGATAAGGAAACTGTTTTTTGCAACTC
>WQYB01000026.1 GCA_009781475.1 Treponema sp. | reverse complement strand
TTTTTAAAAGCCCCTGTATTTTTTCGCTGGCTTCACCAAGGCGGCCTCCGCCGACAGGTCCCATTACAATTACACCTAACCCTTTGGATTTTGCGTATTTTATACTTTCCTCGTTGGATCGGTCGATCATGTTATATTGAACAAGTGTAGATTCAAATAAACCGCTATCAACTATTGTTTTAAAGTTTGCAGGGTCATCATGAAATGAAAAAGAAAGATGTTTTATTAAACCTTGATCTTTTGCTTTTTGAGCGGCTTCAAGCGGACCGAATTTTTGATTTTGCCATGAATTAAAACCAGAAAGACCGATACCCCAAAAATGATAGAAGTCGATGTAATCGGTATCAAGTCTTTTTAATGAATCTTCTAAGCGTTTCATCCAGTTGTCGCCGCTATTGTCTTCGATTGGATTTTTTGTGGAAAGGTATACTTTGTCACGGTAACCTTTAAGCGCCTTACCTACAGAGTATTCGCTCAAAGAATCGCAGTAAAGGGGAGCAGTGTCGATGTAATTCACTCCCAGTTCAAATGCCTTGTGCATTAAAGGGATTGCTAAATCGTCGTCGATTGCTTTTTTGCCGTCGATATCTTTCATGGGAAAGCGCATTGCGCCAAACCCAAGCGCCGAAAGTTTAATACCGGTTTTTCCAAATTCTTTGTATACCACATTGTCCTCCAAATTTTCTCACGGAGGCACAGAGGCACAAAGGACACGGAGGTTAATAAAGAGATATAGAATATCAACCTTTAATCTTCCTCTGTGTTCTCCGTGTCTCCGTGCCCCCGTGTGATCTCTTTTGTCTATATGTCTAAGATAACTTCGTTTTCGGCTTTCAATACAGAAGCCGGGATATAATTGCCTTCCATTGCAGTGCCGTTAACAGTAAGTTTTTTACAGCCGCTTTCGTTTCCGTCGGGGTTATTAACTTTTATGTTAAGTTTGCTTCCGCGGAAAGATTTTTCCATTGTAAAGGATTTCCAGCTTTTTGGAATCGCAGGTGCGAGGCGAAGACCATCGATATCCGGGCGTAATCCCAAAATACCTTCTACGCTGCCGACCATAACTGTACTTGCTGTTCCTGTAAGCCAATGCACATGGCTGCGTCCTTCGAACGGGCTGTCTGTACTTTCTGTAAACTGTGAATATACATACGGTTCCATCAAACGGATTTCCGCAATGTCGTTTTGCGCCGCAGGGCAGCTTTCAAGATAGTACTGTACCGCGCGTTCACCCCTTCCGAGTAATGCTTCGGCAAGAATTATCCAACCCTGTGATTGCAGGAAGATACCGCCGTTTTCTTTTGTTGACGGGTTAAATAAAAGCGCAAGCGCACCGTCAAATGCGTGTTTTTGATAAGAAGGAGCCATAAGGCGAGCGCCGTATTTTGTGTTGAGTTCTTTGTGTACAAGATCAAGGATCGCTTTACTGCGATTTTCATCGGCGAAGCCTGAAATTACTGCCCAGCTTTGCGGATTTAACCACATCGATGCTTCGGGGTCGCCAGGTTTTCCTACAATTTCATCTTTTTCTGTGATGCCGCGTACAAAACGATCTTTATTCCAGCAGCGTTCTTCTATTAATTTGCCGAAGCGTGCTTTAAGGTCTGCCATTTTCGCTTCTGTTGTTGTGTCTTTTTTATGTTTGGAAAAACGAATCATAATTTCAAACGCGTAATAAAGCTGCATCGCTACGAATACTGATACGCCGCTTGCACCTAACCTAAGGCAGTCGTTCCAGTCGGCATGAAGCCCTGCAGGAAGTCCGTGAATACCAAGGTTGTTCAGTGAAAACTCGATACCTCTAATAAGATGATTAAATACTGTATCTTTGCCTTCATCGGCATAAGGAATAACTTCGTCTAACAAAGCAGTGTTGCCTGTTTCCGCGACATATTTCCATACAGTCGGGAAAAGCCAAAGAGCGTCGTCTGCGCGGTATGAAGGATGTCCTGTAGAATTGCGGTAGGAAGCGTCTTCCGGTTTATCTTCGTGACCGGGATTGTGGCTGTATTTTACCAGCGGCAGACATCCGCCGTGGTTTACTTGCCCGGAAATCATAAACTTGATTTGTTTAAGCGCCATGTCGGGATCAAGGTGGATAATGCCCTGAATATCCTGTACAGTATCACGGTAGCCGTAACCATTTCGCTCTCCGCAGTAAATTAATGATGCGGCACGTGACCAGATAAATGTGATAAAACACTGATAAGCGTTCCATGTGTTGATCATGTTATCAAAATCAGCATTAGGAGTTGTTACTTTAAGGTTTTCAAGTTTTTTGTGCCAGTATTTTTTAAGCTCTGCAATTTCTTTGTCTGTTATCGAAACATCTTCGTATTTCGCTACAAGTTCTTTTGCTTGCTTTTCTCTTCTTTGTCCAAGAAGGAATACAAATTCTACGCTCTTCCCTGGAGCCAAATCAAATGTAGTGTGCAAAGCACCGCATGGGTTTAAGTTATAGTTGAGTGTGCCGCAAAGTTTTCCTTTTTCTACAGAAACAGGGTTTCCGTATTCGCGGTAATTGCCAAGGAATTTCGCCTTGTCGCCGCAGTAACTTGCGATTTTTGCGCCTGCAAGACCGAACATGCGGTTTTCGACACGGCTGATATTATCTGCATTAAGGCAGTTTTCGTTAATTGCCTGTAAAATGAATTTTTCTTTAAAATATGTGCGGGTAATAAACTGTGTATATTGAAGATTAACCTGATCCTGTGTGTAAAAACTGTCGGTAGTAAACTCTGCATAACCAAAGCAAGATAATTTACGTGCCTTTGAGCCCTTATTTACTATTTTCATTTTCCATACTTCGTATTCGCAGTCATTTGGAACATAGTAAGTGGCTTCTGAATGTATGTCTTTATAATCAGCTTCGATTTGGGTATAACCCGTACCGTGACGGCAGATCGATTTGTATTGATCGATGGGTTTACCTACAGGCTGCCAGGATGCAGACCAATAATCGTTATCTTCATCGTCTCTAATGTAAATATATCTACCGGGTCTGTCCTGCTCGTTGAATCTGTAGCGCAGCAATCTTCCTGCAGCACCGCTTTTTACAAAGCTGTAACCGCCGGCATTGCTCGAAATTATCGCACCGTAGGCAGGGGAACCCAGATAATTTGCCCAGGGAGCAGGCGTATCAGGTCTGTCTATAACATATTCTCTCTTTTCAGGATCAAAATATCCATACTTCATAAAAAAACCTCCATTTGGTGCGATTAAATAGCCGCACATTAAAAAATTATAAAGTATTATACATGGTATAAGTATTTTTTACCAGTAAGTATGGAAATATTGCCTGATTACTGTATTATATGCATAATAAACCATGGATTTGGAACAAGAAGAAGCATTATATGAATTTCTCGAAAACGCTGCTGAGCCATTTTCATTGGAAGATATTACAGTTTATGTGCAGGCTTCGGGGCAAAAGCCCAATAAAAAATTGGCAATGGAGATTAACGCATATCTTGATGCCAGAAAAATCGCCTTTAAGCAGGATAATCAATATTGGGTATCCCGCAGAACCTGTTTTGAATCATCTGTATTTGTAATTACTCCCTCGCGGCTGGAATTATTAAATGGAATTTTTATTCCGGGGCATCGATGCGTTCCTTTTGCCAACCCGTTAGTTTTACCTCATCGTTATAAATTTTTTTGGAAGGGGGAGCTTGTTCCTGTAACAACTACAGAAGCGCCGCCCGAAGACCTTTACCCCTATTATTGTATTTACGGCGAGGAATTTGCTCCCCAATATATTGCAAGAGAAAACCCAACCAACGAAGATGCCTTTAACGCCGACCCTTACGAAGATCCGCCGGAAGTTTCGATAAATACCCTTGATATGCGTATTATCTACCGCGAAAGTTCTTTTGTGCCCGGAGATCGTTTTGTCGTTCGAATTTTGGACTGGAAGGAATGTCATTTTGAAATTGAAAAAGCGCCGAAAGACAGCTATTCGCGTGAAGATTTGGATGAATGGCATAAAATCGCCGAAAACGGTTTTGAAGATAGTTTTGCATTGTTAGGTCCCGGCGCAAGTACCGATGAACAAATTGCTTTTGCATTCTGGTTTGGCGGCAAGCGCATGAGGCAAGCGCCCGCTTATTCGCTGGAAGAATTTCTTTTTGAAAAAACAAACCGTGTTGATATCGTATCTTACGGATTGGAAACTCGTTTTTGGTTTGCAGGCAAGGATATTCCCGACAATAAAAATCTGCAAAATTATTCCATTCCGCCTGACAGAACTTTTATTGAAGATCTTTTATATAAAAAAAATATTCCAATTTCTGAATTTGTAATTCTTTCTTATATAAGAGATGCATTTTACCGTAACGAAAAAGATATTGATAATGTTATTAACCGCCTTATTCCGCCTGTAGTTCATATCGAAGAAGCCGAGTGGGATATTATTGCTGATTATATTTCCGACAGCATGAATGATTTTTCCAAAGGTTATTCGCTTTTTTTGGATCAGGGTGCAGGTCCAATCCGCCAGCGTGTTGCAGAATTGCACACAGCGGTTATAGAACTTTCTACAAAACTGCAAAAAGGAGAACTTGAATCACAATCAGGATTTGCAACATGGCTTCCGCGTCATACTTTTATCGTGCTTTCGCAGATACAAGGGCACGCTGCCGCCTTGCTTGAAGACCTTGCCTTTGATGAATCTCCTTCGCAGGCGGATATTACTGCAATGGATAATTCTCTGGATTCGATGATCGACACTTACTCGGATATAAAAGAACTTATTAATACCGCAATGGATAATTTCAGAAGAAGTAACCTTACCGTTATTCACGGCGGATCATCAACGGGATTGCAAGGGCAGCTTTGGCGGATGATACAAATTGGCATAACAGGGCTCGATGTTTGGCGGCGTGCGATTATTTCCCATGAATGTACAATGGAAGAACTTCATAAATTGATACAAATAGGAATGGATTGGAAAAGCGAACTGCGTTTTCGTTTTTATATTGAAACTTCCGAAAGTGGCAAAGAATACCTGCACGATAAATTAAAACTAAGCGAAGTTGATTTCCGGGGCAAAAAAGAACTTGTATATGAATACGGTCCCAAATGGAATGTAAAAATTATTATCATGTCTTCGTATCAGCCTGCTAAAGATGATGTAACAAGATTTATCACAGGAGACGGAGCCGCTCCTCCCGAACAGGTTGACGGTCCTCGTCATTTCAGGAGGCTTTTAGGTTCTTTGGAAGCCGGTGGCAACACCGAAAAACAATCAGCAAGGCATGAGCTTGGAATAGAGTTTGTACCGGGTGTCTTCGACCTGGACAAAATGAACAAAGCCCTGCGCGAATATTTTTCATAATACGTAAAAATGTCCACGGATTTTCGCGGATTAACACGGATTATTTAGTTTTTCTCAGTGAAAATCCGCGTCGTACCGCAGGTACGTAATCCGCGGACAATTTTTTATTATTTAAGTGCCATTGCAGGTTCGTACCTGATTCGCATTTGCGGCTCGTTTTTCATTTCCGTGTAATAGTTGGTTTCCCAGTCAGCTCCCTGTGCTGGATCGTTTACACCGTCAGGAGGAGATGCAAAAATACGAAGAGTAATATCCTGCTTACCGGAAAGTTTATTGTCAAAAAACGCCGAAATCATATCGATAGATTTTACGCCGGATTTTTTATAGAACCATTTTCCGTTTATTTCCATCATTAAATTTAGTTTTACATCTTCTTCGTTAAAAGTAATTTCGCAGAATACGGGATTTTTTTCAAATGTTAGCTGAAATGCAAGTCCGTCAGCATCTTCGCTGCCGCCCCATCGCATTTTTGCAGGGAAGCTAGCCGTATCTTTTATTGTCATGACAGGCATGAATTCTTTCATGTTCATGATTTTTTTGTATTCTTCCATTACAGGCTGTTCGCTTCCGATGTTTGGATTATTTGGATCTTCGATTTCAAGTCCTAGTCTTCCGCGGTCTCGGAATTGGTAAAAAGTAACACCTGTAATACACGGTGCTTCTTTCGGCAGGCGGCGGTAAAAATCGCCAAGCTGCTCGGCTTGCTCGTATGGACCTGTTACATCGCCGTCTGCGTTAAACTCACTTACTACAAACGGGCGGCTCTTGTTGTTTCCTCTTGCCATGAAACGTTCGTATTCAAGATTAAAGTCTCGCAGCATGTCGGTATTGCTGCCTCTCTTGTGCGAAGTGCCGCCGGGTTCTGCTATGTCAAATGGCCAGCCCCAGTGGAGCGCGAGGTATGTATCGGTAGACCAAAAATCGGTAACATCGATAGCCTGCGCAAACTCATCTTCGTAGTGCATCTTGCCGTCTTTGCCTGGAGGGTCGCCGATGCAAAGAATTGTTCTGATGTGCGGTGCGTGTTGTTTTAAAATTTTATGAAAGCGTACATAAAAGTCAGCTACTTCCTGGTATGTATAACGTTTATTAAAAGCGAACCAGTTGCCTGTAGCTTCGTGATTTATGCGCAGCATGAGCCGTCCGAAAGGACGAAGGTCTTCTGCGATTTTTATTAAATGTTCGTCTGGCACGGCGCAATCAACAGTGAGCGTAAGAATTACATCCTGCCCGTGACGGCGTACATCGCGCATCGATTGAAACGGCTCGCCGTTTGTATTGCCGCTAAGCCCGCCCTGGTACGGAAAGTAATCATCGTAAGCATAGTCCCATGCAAAGCCGGCTTCTTTTCCATCGGGAAGCGGCAGGGTAGAAGCCCGTGCAGGCCAACCCTTATCCAGCGGATAATAGCAGAACATCAAATTGATACCGCGATGCGGTTTTCCCAGTTTGTGCAGAATATAATCCTGATCGACATATTCGCCCCTTTCGCTGCCGTCGCCTAAATCCAAAGCGCATTTTGCTTGACCCATGTGTAAATGATTAACTTTCATGATTACCTCGTATAATGTGTTTAAAGAATTGTAACAGGTAATTTGCAACCTGTCACCTTTAATTAAACCTACAATATTTCATAGGTTTAAAACGCTAATATTAATAATTAATTCACAAAACCTACAGAATTTAACAGGTATGTAAACCCCTCATTGTATATATATTGGTATATAGAAAACTGTTTTATGTTTTCGATTATCAACTTATTTGAGAGGTCTTTATGAAAAACAAAACTGGATTGTACAAAATCGCACTAAGTGCAGGTTTAATAGCTTTTTTGACAATTATCGGATTTTCTATAATTAGCTGCGGCGAACCCGGTTTAAAAATAGATCCGGCGGCTAATCGAGTTAGTTATGTGTCAGGTGCTAATGAACTTATAATAGAAAAATCTCCGAACAGATCCGCTTTTTCTCCGCAATCCGGAGATTTGTATAAATTGTTAAACGGAGCTATACAAATAAGCTGGGGTACTGTAAATATTGCAGGTTCTACTTTTAATTTTACACCGGCTGATAATGCAGCCGCTCAAGGAGCAACATCATTTACTGCAACAAAAGGTACTGTTAGCGGCTCAGAAGGTTTAACGATTTCCGGCGGTTCAGTAACAGGAATCAACGGTGCTGTAACTATAACTCCAATGGTGTGGGGTCCTGCCGGCAATTGGGCAGGCAGTGTTACATTATTTAATGGCACTAAAGAAAATGTTGATTTAGAAGTTAAAGGGACATCAGTAAGCGGAACATGGTCATTAAATACCGGTGATTCCGGGACTTATACAGCCGTAGGTAATACCTTTGCGGTATATGATGGCGGACTTCTTACCGCTAATGCAAAACTGATAAACAATAACATAATAGAAGTTGTATTTACCAAAGATTCATACTTTACAGGTAAAAGTACATTCACAAGAAAACCGTAAGAGTTTTTTAGGAAAAACGCTTACACTGGATAATACTGATGCTGCCGGCAAGTCATTCCTCCTGCCGGCGGTTTTTTTATTTATTTTAATTTGATATTGCAGCAAGTTGAGTTTCTGGAATATTTACAACAGGCGCGTTACTTTGTTTTGCTTTATTTGCTGCTTTCATACGACGAGCTCTTTCTTCCCATGAAATACCGCCAACCGGATGCCAATTAATAAATTCTTCTGGTGTTAATTTTTCGCAACCTGGATCTATAATAGAATGTCTTTTTTGCGCGGCTTTTATTTGTTCAATTTTTTCAGGGGATAAACCAGAATCCTTTTTTGCTTTTACCATAATAAATTCGCCTCTCCTTAGACGTTGCTTTTCTTGCAGTAACTATACGGATTTTTTCGTCACGCTCTGTATAAACTGCAAATAATATACCGTTAACTTTTCCCAGAATTTGCCATCGATTCTCTAGTCCACTATGTTCTATATCATATTGCACTATTCGAAAAGGATCTTCAAATATTTGCTTGACCTTTTCTATATCAAGACCATGTTTTTCAGCAATTAACCGCTCTTTTTCTGTACACCATTCAAATTCTAGCATAAATCTATGTATTTAATATACATTAAAATATGTAAATTTTCAATGTATATTATTTTAATCCTTTATTCATAGACAAAAGCTAATAGAAACCTATAATATTAAAGATATATGAAAAAATTAATTATAGTATCAATTCTTTGTGTTACACTTCCCTTTGCGGCTGCTGCCCAGCAGATTACAGCAAGCTCCTTTGAAGGACTTTGGGTTTGGGATGAAAAAGGCGATGAAGATTTAATTGAGTTTACGGAATTAGTTTTTTTCGGTAATGTTTTATTATTATATGAAGCTTTTTACGAATACCGCATTGGGTATGAATTTACGTATACCAGGCAAGTTATTGAGTTTTCCGATTGCTGCGATGAATTTATTTGGCAATATAAATTTTCAAATAATACTCTTGTAATAACGGATCAAGATAATAATACTTTTACTTATGTCAGGAAAAATGCCGTAAAAAGCCCGCTTGAAGGCATTTGGATACTTATAGACGGACAGTTTTATAATTCAGATTATATAGCTCATGATTTATTTCTGTTATTTACAGGTAATTTAATGGCAGTAAGCGAAGATGTCGATTATGATTTTGTCGAATATGTAGTATTTGAAGTTGCGTTTAATAAAAGCAGATTTGCTATCATGGATTTTTTTGAGGAAGAAATATCTGATGAAGATCTGTTTGATATGGGTGCGGAATTCAATATAAATGGAGATATTCTTACCCTTTTTGATCCTGATGTCAGAGATGATTTTATGGTTTTTAAAAGAATATATTGAGCAGCAATTAACCAAAAATTAACAATTCATTCATTTACTCTTAACATGCTTACTGTATTAATTAATTAATACTTTTACAAGGAGTAATTAATGAAGATTAAGATTATTGCAATTTTAATGGCAGCATTTGCCATGACAGGAGCCTTTGCAGGCGGCAGCAGTGATTCTGCTTACACAATTGAAGTTGGCGGTTCAACTTCTGTAACACCTTTAATGGAAATGTTTGCCGAAGAATATGCAAAAGCAAGACCCAACATCAAGGTAAATATTAACGGAACAGGTTCGGGCGATGGTATTACAAATGCAGGTATTACTTATCAGATTGGTATGTCCAGCCGCGACCTTACACCAGCCGAACAGGGAAGAGGTTTAAGAGCTGAAACAGTTGCAATCGACGGTATTGCTGTTATTGTTAACAGAAGTAATCCTGTTTCAAATCTTACAATCGAACAGATTCGTGATATTTACACAGGAGCTATTACCAACTGGAGCCAAGTTGGAGGAAACAGCGCGCCAATTGCTGTTATCAGCCGTGAAGCAGGTTCCGGTACTAGAGGCGCTTTTGAAGAAATTGTCGGCTTTCAGGGCAGGCTTGTTGCAAGAGCTAATGAATCAACAAGTACAGGAGCTATCAAAGCAGGTATTGTACAAAACCCGAATGCCATCGGTTATATTTCACTTGGTTCACTAGATGACACAATCAAAGCTCTTTCTGTAGGCGGAGTTGCTCCTACAGTTTCAAATGTTACTCGCGGCACTTACAGAGTTGCTCGTCCCTTTATCGTTCTTACAGGCAGAAATGTAAGCGATGAAAGCAGAGCTTTTGTAGAATGGATGCTCTCTCCTGCAGGTCAGGCTGTTGTTCGCCGAGGCTGGATACCTGTTAGGTAACAAGTTAGATGAACCGCAAATTTGCAGATGTTTTTTTTAAACATCTTGTGCGTATTGTAGCCCTCTTTTCCGTTTTGGCATTGGGGGCTATATTACTGTTTGTTTTTACACAAGGCAGTATGCCGTTTTTTACTTCCACTCATTCTGGTATTCGCCTTGTTGCCCAGCGGATCGATGAAATAACCGTAAACGGCACAACTTATTATTTTCATAATACTTTTATTGATATTCCAAAAAATACAGAAATAATTTCAATACAATTTCCTGATGAATTAGTGGAATATATTGAAGACGGTGATGAAGTTATTGAAATAATAGAAATGATAAATATAACATTAGATATTAAAATCGATTATAACGAAAAAGATCCGCAAAAAATGCTTACCTTTATATATAATAACGAAGTTAATTTTACATATCCCGAAAGTTATGTGCATACAGCTACATGGCCGGCTGCCATATCAGCACTGGAAAAAAGAATTCATATAATTTTACCGGAGCCGCCGTACAATTTTTTTGGATTTTTAAGCGGACAAGATTGGCGTCCTGACAGAGATAAAGTTTTTGGAATATTTCCGATGATTGTTGGAACATTGATGGCAAGTTTCGGCGCAATAATACTTGGAGTTCCGATTGCTCTTTTGTGCGCATTATTTATGGCGGAGTTTTTAAAACCAAAATACGCTTCGGTTGTGCGAGCCGGCGTTGAGCTTCTTGCAGGTATTCCATCTGTTGTTTACGGATTTTTTGGTCTTATGGTAATTGTTCCGTTTGTAAGAAATACATTTAACATACCTTCGGGTAATACTTTACTTTCTGCGATAATCGTACTGGCTCTTATGATCCTTCCGACAGTTATTACAATCGCAGAAACTTCATTACGCGCGGTTCCTTTATCTGTAAGAGAAGCAAGTCTTTCGCTTGGAGCAAGCAAGATGCAGACATCCTGGAGGGTTGTACTGCCTCATGCGAACTCCGGTGTTATTGCAGGGGTGATACTTGGAATTTCGCGAGCTGTAGGTGAAACGATGGCAGTAATTCTTGTTGCAGGTAACTCTCCGCATCTATCTTTTAATCCGCTTTCAAGTGTAAGGACATTAACTTCTACAATTGCGATGGAGATGGGTTATGCTTCAGGAAGGCATAGCGAGATGTTGTTTTCGATTGGCGTTACGCTTTTTTCGATTATATTGATTTTGAATAGTTTAATTTTATGGTATAGACGTAAGGTGGAACAATCTATATGAAACAATTATTAAAAAGAAAAATATTTGACGGTTTAATGTACGGCATCATGGCAGCCGCAATGGCAGGTGTTATTGTTGCGCTTTTGTATGTTTTAATTTATATCTTCCGCTCGCAGGCGGGTTATTTGAATCTGTCTTTTCTTACAAGCGCACAAACAGGAATACTTCCGATGATTGTAACAACTCTTTATGTTGTACTTGTTTCAATCGCTGTCGCGCTTCCTGTAGGACTTGCGACTGCGATTTTTTTAAACGAATACTCGGGCAATTCTCCTTTTATACGAATCCTTCGCCTTGCGATTGAAACTCTTGCAGGCATTCCTTCGATTATATACGGGCTTTTCGGGCTTTTAATGTTTTGCCGTATGCTCGGTTTCGGACAGTCAATTATCGCAGGTTCTTTTACTTTAAGCATAATGATTTTACCTGTAATTATAAGAACCACAGAAGAATCTTTAAAATCAATTCCCGAATCATTCAGGGAAGGTTCTCTCGCTTTAGGCGCTACAAAGTTTCAAACGACAGTGCATGTAGTTCTTCCTTCGGCTCTGCCTGGTATTTTAACCTCGGTTATTTTGGCAATAGGACGAGTGGTCGGCGAATCGGCTCCTGTATTGCTTACAGTCGGGCTTACAAAAAATATGCCGCAAAGTATTTTTGAATCGGGCAGAACTTTAACAATTCATCTTTTTTATCTGACTAACGAAGCTGTACGCCCTGAAGATTTCGGCATAGCTTTTGCAACTGCCGCAGTGCTTGTAATTCTTGTTGTGATAATTAACTCTGCAACAAAAATTCTAACACATAACTTCCAAAAGAAACTGGGAGGACTCGTATGAGCGAAAATAAAATTGACGTGCAAAACCTCGATCTTTATTACGGTGATTTTCATGCATTGTTAAAAGTTAACTTTGCGATAACTAAAGGTGATGTCGCTGCATGTATAGGACCTTCGGGCTGCGGTAAATCAACTTTTATAAGGGTGTTAAACCGCATGAACGATTTAATTCCGTCTTGTCGTATAACAGGGCAGGTTTTAATGGACGGAAAAGATATTTACGGTGATATGGATGTTACAGAACTTCGCAGCCGTGTAGGTATGGTTTTCCAAAAGCCAAATCCCTTTAACATGACTATTTTTGACAATGTAGCGTACGGGCAGAGAATGCAGGGTATTAGGGATAAAAGAGTTTTATCCGACATCGTGGAAACATCATTAAAAAAAGCTGCGCTTTGGGAGGAAGTAAAAGACAGGTTAAAAAACCGGCACAAGCGCTTTCCGGCGGTCAGCAGCAACGCCTTTGTATCGCAAGAAGTATCGCTATGGAACCCGAAATCATTTTAATGGACGAGCCGACAAGCGCCCTTGATCCTATAGCCACAGGCCGAATTGAAGAATTGATAGTGGAACTTAAGAGAGAATATAGTATAATTCTTGTAACCCACGCGATGCATCAGGCGTCCAGGGTGAGTAACAAAACCGCTTTTTTCCTATTGGGTGAATTAATCGAGTATAATGATACAAGAGAAGTTTTTACAAATCCGAAGGATAAAAGAACAGAGGATTATATTTCCGGCAGGTTTGGCTAAATATGGAGGGGAGTATGGAAACTAGAAAATTTTTTAAAGACGAATTAGATCGCTTGCGGCAGGATATTCTGGCAATGGCAACCAGGGTAGAAGAAAACCTCGGCAAAGCGCTTGCCGCGTTACGTACGCGCAATTTGGAATTGGCAAAAGAAGTAAAAACCGTTGACGCGCAAGTTGATGCGCTTCAGCTAAAAATAGAAGATGACGCTGCGATTGTAATTGCTACCCAGCAGCCTGTTGCGCGTGACCTTCGCGAAATGGTAACAATTTTTAAACTGACAAGTAATATTGAAAGGGTTGGAGATCATGCAGTTCACCTTTCTAAAGCCGCAAAAAAACTTGCAAAAAAAGGCGACTCTCCTTTTAAAGAACAGGAGCATTTGGAAAAAATGGCAGAGACAGGGCAGAAAATGCTTCGTGCCGCAATTTCCGCTTTTATGAAGCAGGATTCAAAAGCCGCCCGCGCCGCAGCTTCGATGGATAACGAAATCGACAGCGAGCACAAAGCGCTTACCGAAACTATTTTAAAAGTAATGAAAAAAAAACCAGACTTGGTAAAAGGTGCGCTGCAGATATTACACACTTCAAATCAGCTTGAACGTCTTGGAGATCACATAACAAATATCTGCGAAGCGATTATTTACATGGTTGAAGGCAAACATGAGGAGTTAAATGGATAAAGCCGCCGTACTCATTATTGAAGATGATTCTGCCATACAGGAGCTTTTATCCCATACGATGTCTAAAGAAGGCTGGAAACTTTTTCTGGCAAAAACAGGCGAAGATGGTTTAAAACTGTTAAAAACAAAAGCTGTTAACTGTATTCTTTTGGATATAATGCTTCCGGGAATTGACGGTTTAAAAGTACTTAAAAAAATTAAAGAAATCGAACAATGTAAAAATGTGCCTGTTATAATGACAACGGCAAAAGGCGAGGAGTCAGACATTATTACGGGGCTTGAACTTGGAGCCGATGATTATGTTGTAAAACCTTACAGCCCGAAAGTATTAATAGCAAGAATCCGCGCGGCGTTAAGGCGGCAGGAAGAGGGCAGCGCAAATATAAATGTTACTTCATGGCAGCAAGGAGATCTTAAACTGGATGCCGCACGCCATACAGCATTTAACGGCGATAAGCAATTAGATCTTTTCGCAACAGAGTTTGCGCTTTTAAAGCATTTTCTTTCCAATCCTGAAATTGTATTTTCGCGTAATCAGATAATAGCAGCTATTCACGGACCTGATTATCCTGTAACAGATCGTTCTGTTGATGTTCAGATACTGGGTTTGCGTAAAAAACTGGGGAAAGCAGGAGACATGATCGAAACAATCCGCGGTGTAGGTTACCGGTTTCGTGTTTTATAATAAACAGTAAGGAAATGTTATGACAATATTTAAAAAAAGTTTTTTGACACTTGGCGTTTTTGTTTTTGGTTTTTCTGCAATTTTTGTAATTTCTGTTTTTGTATTTATGAACTCGCTTTATTATGAAATTAATATGATAAGCCTTAAAAACACCGCAAGATTATTATTAAATTCAATTGGAAATGAAAATATAACAGAAATATTTAATTCAAGTGAAGACGATCAGTATAATATTAATAATATCTTGCCGTTTAATTCTGATGGTGCTTACCGCCTGACACTTATTGCTCCATCAGGTTATGTTTTATGGGATTCTCATGTTACAGACAGAATGGTAAATCATATCGACAGGGAAGAAGTAATCGCTGCATTGGAAGGCAGAGAAGGAGAATCCCGCCGTGATTCAATCAGTACCGGTATAAAGCGGATTTATTTTGCGCTGCCTGTCTTTGAAAATACTAATGTTATAGGGGTTTTCAGACTTTCAATTTCAATTCCTGAATTTGGAACGAGAGTTTCTCCTGTTTTTATTCCATTTATTATTTTTATCTGTCTTTTTTTAACAATTGCTTTGTTTGCTATTTTTATGTTTTCCCGTTCGCTTTCTGTATCACTTGGACGGCTTGTAAAAATCGTAAGGACAAGTACTCCATTATTAACAAGTCCTGATGTTGAAAATATCGCGCTTGAATTTTCAAGTCTTGAAAAAGCTCTTCGTATTATGAAGGATGAACTTAATCTTCGTTTTGAACAGGCAAAAGCGGAAGGAAACAGGCTAGAAGCTATTCTTAACGGAATGTCCGAAGCTGTTTTCGCGATGGACAGTAATCTTAAACTGCTTCTTGTTAATCCAAGGGCAAGAGAACTTTTTTGTCTTGGTGATAATAATGTTAACGCTTCCGGAGAAAACGAAATGACTTTATTGGAAGCAACTCGTTCTACAGAATTACTGGAGATTGCAAAAAAAGCGCTTGATAATAAAAGCGGCATACCTTTGGAAACAGAGTTAACATTTCATTCGGGTACAGAAAAAAACTTTTTAGTAAATGCTTCTTCTCTTGAAGATATTAACAATGTTAAAAGCGGCGTTGTACTTGTATTACAGGATGTTACCCGTCTTATTAAACTGGAAAGGATACGCAAGGATTTTGTTGCTAATGTATCACACGAACTTCGCACTCCTATTCAGCTTATAAAAGGATTCTCTGAAACTTTACTAGAGCCGCAGTCTGAAGAAAACGCTTCACAGGTTAAACATTTTATCGAAATTATTTACAAGAATGCAAAGATAATGGAAAACCTGACTAACGATTTATTAATCTTAAGCAGTCTTGAAAATAACACGATAAGCGTTATTGACATGGATGAAGTAAATATAATTTCCATTATTAACGAGGCGGTTTCATCGCTGGAACCTTTGGTTAATAGAAAACAAATTGAAATAATTATTAATTGCGAAGAAAATTTAAAAGTCAGGCTTTACAGTTCGCTGATTATTCAAGCGTTAAAAAATTTAATTGACAATGGGATAAAATATTCACAGGTTAAATCTAAATTATGGATTAATGCTTCGCTTGGCGGCGAGAGTGCAAACAATGAATTAATTATCGAAGTACAGGATAAAGGAATTGGTATTTCCGGCGAACATATAAACAGAATATTTGAAAGATTTTACCGTGTTGATCGCGCAAGAAGTAAAGAAGATGATGCCGTATCCGGCACTGGTCTTGGGCTTTCCATCGTTAGGCACATTGCCCTTTTACATAAAGGAAATGCCGAAGCGGAAAGCCGTTTAGGACAAGGTTCAATTTTTAGGATTAAAATCCCGTGTTAAAAGTTAATTAAAAGTTAAACGGATCAAAATCTTCATCAAGGATTTCTAATAACTCAACAGTGAATATTAAAGTTGAATACGGCGGAATAAAACCCTGGATGCCGTCTTTGCCGTACGCCAGGTTTGATGGTATGTATAAGATGTACTTGCTGCCTTCGCTCATCAGCATTAAACCTTCTGTCCATCCTTTTATTACCATTTCAAGCGGGATATATGCGCCGCCCTCTTCGTAAGAATTATCAAAAAGACTTCCGTCAATAAAAGTTCCCAGATAATTTACCCTAACCATAGAATTGGCTTTTGGTTTTTCACCTTCGGTATATTCTAGAATTTCATACTGAAGACCGCTTGGTGTATATTGTATACCGTGCCGTTGTAAATTAGCATATAAGAATTCTTCTTCAATTAAACGATGCTGCTCCGCAGCTCTTTCCATTGCCTGAAACCATGCAGTTTCTACAATCTCCATTGCTTCCTGCTCGGTAAATTGCGGCTGCATATTCTTATCAAGTACAGATCTAAGCCCGTCTGTAAAAGCATCATAATCAATATCAATATCAACTGATGTTAAGTCAGAACCGAATATCATGCCAAAAGCATAACTTACACGGGCTTTTTCTTCGGCTCTTCTATAATCATCCTGAATAGGTCTTGCGTATAACGAGGCTACCGATAAAAATATACATAAAAGAATAGTCAGCCTTTTCATTCCTTCTCCTTTATTTGATTATATCCAGAAGCTCAACAATAAAAATTAATGTTGCGAACGGAGGAATTATCACTTCTCCTGTCCATGGATTTACAACACCTTCTTTGCCATAACCTAGTACTGAAGGAATATAAAATACATAGTGGCTGCCTACATTCATCAGTTGTACGCCTTCTGCCCATCCGGGAATAACTTCATTTAGTCTGAAATCAAGAGGTTCCATACGTTCGTAAGTGCTGTCAAAAATCATGCCGTTAGATAATCTGCCTTCGTAATGAATTAAGACTTCGTCCGTGAATGAAGGTTTTGGTCCGTTTCCTTCATTGATAACTTCGAACTGTAAACCGCTTGAAGTTATATTAATACCGGGTCTTTTGGCGTTTTCCACAAGGAAAGCTACCTCTTCTTGTTCGTTTTGAGCCGTTCTTTCATCCATCATTGCCATAAACGCTTTGTCTATAATATTGTTGGCTTCAGATCTGTCAAACCGGGTTTGCTTGCCTTTCATGACGTCGCTTAAACCTTTTATAAATTCATCAATATTAAGATAAATTTCACTGGCTTCCATGTTTTCCAAAAAGTCAGCGCCAATACTTACACCCATAGCGTAAGATGCATCTTTGTCAAAAGTTTCTTTACTTGCTGTATTGTTTGAATCGTTATCACAAGCTCCAAAAACCACCGCTGCAATTAGAATTGCACAAATTAACCATGTTTTATACTTCATTTTTACAGCTTATCTCCTTTTTGTTTTTATGAATAGCCCTAAAATATCCAAAATAGAGGCAATTTATTTTGTTTTTTCCAAAAAAAAGGGTTATTTTAATCAGTGTGAGAAAAATACTTAATTATAAGGTATCAGACTATTGTGCAGTTTCAAATTTTAACCGACAATTAAGTATAGATAGGGAGATATACATTTTATGGAAAATAACGGTAATAAAAAAATCCTTTTGGTAGATGACAGTGATGTTCATCTTTTAATAGCTGAAAATATTATAAAAGAAAAATACGAAACCGTAACTGCAAAATCCGGTAAGGAAGCTCTTACTCTTTTATCAAAGGGGCTTGTACCCAGTTTAATTTTACTGGATGTTTTGATGCCCGAAATGGACGGCTGGGAAGTCTACAATAAAATTAAAGGTATAAGCCTTTTGCGCAATGTTCCAATTGCTTTTTTAACATCGCTTGACGGGGTTAGAGAAAAATTATACGCATCCAGAATTGGAGCTGCCGATTTAATTACAAAACCTTATGATGCAACAGATTTGCTGGACAGAATCGAAAAGATGATTAATAAAGATTAAATTGCTCTTTCATATTAATTGCCTCCTTAAAACGACCAAACCTACCAAATTTTACAGGTAAAAAAGTCAATTTTTTCCTTGAAAAATATAATGATGTTGGTATATTCTATTACGTATTCTTGTCAGACAGACATTAAATGTCAAAGGAGTTTTCATTATGAAAAACACAAAAAAAATTATCGGGATTATTGCCTTAGTTGCAATAATTGGGCTAACAATCGCAGCTTGCGGCGGCGGCGGAGGTAAGCTTGATGGAACCTATGAAAATACTACGGCTGGATTTACAACATCATATACCTTTGAGGGTAACACGGTTGTCATGAAGATGGGCGGTTCTGTTTTAGCTGAAGGTACATTTGAAGCTAAAAGCGGTGAATTATCGTTTAATTTTTCTAATGGTGTATCAGATTCATTTAAATATTCTCTTAAAGGTAACACATTGACTCTGAGTAATAATAATTATGGAGATGCAGTCTACACCAAGAAGTAACGTATGAGTGCTTGATATCAATCTCTAAAAACTTTTTTAGTTTTTAGAGATTGCCTTGTTAAATAAATTAAATAAACTATTGACAAAATAAGAATAAAATATAAAATAAGTATTATGAAAAAATTATTAACATTAATATTAATTTTATATAATATTATATGCATATTCTTTGTTTCATGTAATTTATTTAAACCAGAAACTGTATCTGACAATATTATTAGGCAAAATTATCAACCTTTCTTGGAAGGATCAAAAGCAGTTAGACTGCAAGAAGAATCGATATTAAAATTGCAAGATAATTTACCAATAATTGATGGAGCTACAGCATTATATCCGCTTTATTCGGCTTTTGTTCAGGCAGTATATCCACAAGATGAATATAGTTATAATAGGAGATATATTCGTAATGATAATGATGAACGTATTTCTGTTAATCCTATTGTAAGATGTACTACAACAACAGAAGCATATAGATCATTAATTAATGGGTATGTAGATATAATTTTTTGCGCCGCTCCATCTAATGAACAAATTTTAATGGCAGCAGAAAGAGGTGTAAGATTTAATTTAACACCGATTGGAAAAGAGGCATTTGTTTTTTTTGTAAATAATAGAAATCCTGTTTCAAACCTGTCAACTGAACAAATAAAAGGAATATATACAGGCAGAATAGTTAATTGGAATGAAGTTGGCGGAAGAAACATGGATATAAGAGCTTACCAGCGAGCTAAAAACAGCGGTAGTCAAACAATGTTGGAATCAATAATGGTTGATGAAGTTTTAATGGAGCCATTAACAGAAAATGAATTAACTTTTATGTTAGATATTATAAATCAAACTGCTGATTATAGAAATTATAACAATGCGATTGGGTATTCATTTTTATTCTATACTACACAAATGGTTAGAAATAACGATATAAAATTATTATCAATTAATGGCGTTTATCCATCAATTGAAACTATACAAAATGGAGCATATCCATATACAGATAATTTTTATGCAATAACTACAAATACAACAAATCCAAATGTAAATAAATTTATAGAATGGATATTATCAGAACAAGGACAATATCTTGTAAGAGAAACAGGTTATGTTCCTGTAAAATAAATTAAATAAACTATTGACAAAATAAGAATAAAATATAAAATAAGTATTATGAAAAATTTTTAAACATTAAGGGTAAAATATGATATGGATTTTAGTTGTTTTATCAGTCCCTGTATATTTTATATTTTTGTTTATATTTAAAAAAAGTAATATTGGAAATAATAAAAACAGGAAATATATAACATTAATTCCAACAGTAATAATAACTCCAATAATATATTTTATTATTATTTTGTTATGGATTTCGATAATATCATATTATCCAAAAGAAGAATTTACTATATATAAATGGCATGAAAATATTCATGAAAGATATAGAATGTCAAAACACTTAATAAAAAATGATACATTAATAGGGAAAACAAAAGATGAAGTAACCGAAATATTAGGTTATGATTTTTACGAAACAGGAAATAATAGTATTGGTTATTATTTAGGTCATGTTCCCGGATTAATTAATATTGATCCTGATATCTTAGTAATATATTTTGAAAATGGAATTGTAATTAAAGTGGAGCAAAAAAAGACATAAATTATTAAACAAACTGTGCTAATCATGTATATTTATATATAGCAGTTATTTCTTCCCCGACGAACTCTTCACATCGATTAAAATCGGCACTAAAGAAAATCCCAAATCCTTTCTAAGTCTGTTTCGTAAATAGGAAATGTACGGGTCGCTTACCGCCTGAATGCGGGAAACAAAAAATATAAAGTGTACGGGGTTTGCAGATTTTTGCACGGCATATTTAATTTTAAAACGGGTTTTGGGTCCGGAAGGCGGCGGGGATTCTAACATCCATTTTTCCAATGCCGCGTTAAGAGCACCCGTTCCAATATGAATGTTTAATTGTTTGTACATTTTTATCGCCGTATTTAAAACTTTTCCAACGCCGGTTCCGTCTTTTGCGCTTACAGGAATTATGGGAGCATATTCCATTTGTCCAAATTGAAAATGGATTCGATCTTCGGCTGTTTTAAATGTATATTTATCCTGCGGCATAACATCCCATTTGTTAAGCGCAAGGATGATGCCCCTGCCTTTGTCGTGAGCGAGAGCTGCGATTTTTTTATCCTGATCCGAAAGTCCTTCTTGCGCGTCGATCATTAAAACAATAATATCCGCATCATTGATTGTTTTTATCGCGCGGTTAACAGAATAGTATTCAATGTTTTCTGTCACTTTTGCTTTTCTGCGGATGCCTGCCGTATCTAAAATAATAAAATCCTGTCCCGCGGGGCATTCTTTGGATTTCCAGCTAAAGCTGCCTTCGACTGTATCTCTTGTTGTACCCGGAATATCAGTTACGATAGAAGCGTTCGCTCCTGTCAGCCTGTTTGACAATGTTGATTTTCCTGTGTTTGGTTTTCCCAATAGAGCGATGCGGATAATCTGCTTTTCATCATCTTCTTCTATTTTTGAAAAATCGAATTTTAATACTTCCAACCGTTTTAAAATTTCCTGCTGAAGCTCCGCTACATTATCACCGTGTTCTGCGGAGATCATTAACACTTTTTCAAATCCGAATTGTAGAACATTCCATGCATCAGCCTGGTGTCTTCCGCCTTCGGTTTTATTTACAACGACAATCAATTTTTTCCTGTAAGGACGCATGATGCCGATTAACTCTTCGTCTTCGCTTGTTATTTCTCCCGCTTCAAGCAGTAAAACTACAATATTTGCTTTTTTAATTGTATCGAGAGTTTTTTCTACAACCAGTTTGTCGATGGGCTCCAAGTCTGTAAGTTTAAAACCGCCTGTGTCGATTAAGCGCAGGGGCTTTTCGCCGATTAGGCAGTCGGCTTCAACAGGGTCTCTTGTAACACCCGGTGTTGGATCTGTAATAGCTCTTCGTTTTCTTAAAAGGCGGTTAAAGAGAGTGGACTTTCCTACATTGGGACGTCCTGCTAAAACTACAGTGGGAAGGTTTTTGTATTTCATGTTTTTTTCCTGATCATGTTTACAACACCAATAATATTTTTATCTTTCATAATTGTAAGCATTAGAAGCCCAAAAGTAAAATATATTATTGCGTTAATAACCAAAGGCGCTCCATAAGCGATAAAACGCCCATGATCTGTAAAGATTTCGTATAATTTAGGTGAAATAAAATAAATAGGAATAACAGCAAGTGCCGAAAGAATAAGCATTTTTAAAATGTAAAATAAAGCAGGTTTAATAACAGAAATTAAATTAATGTTAGGGTTTTTTCCAAGAAAAATAATTAATAAGATTGTATTTACCGCGCTTGCGATTGAAAGAGCAAAAGCAATTCCTGCGCCTTTGTATTGCCCTACTAAAATTGCGGCAAGGGTTATGTTTACGATAAAAGAAATAATCCCCGCGATAGTCGGCGATTTTGTATCGCTTTGAGCATAAAACGCGGGAGCGATAATCCGGTTAAGTGCGATAAATAAAAGGCCGGGCATATGGAAAGTAAACGCGGCAAGAGTTAAAGAAACAGAAGTTTCATCAAAACTTTGACCTTGAAAAAGAAGACGGATTAAACTCTGCCCTTCCATTAAAGCGAAAAAGGTGACAGGTATTGTTATTAAAGCGATTATATTTATAGAAGAAACAAGTCTTTTGTTGTATATATCCCACTGTGATGTTTTTGCGTATTCTGTAAGATTTGGAAGAAGCACAGTTCCGATTGAAACAGCAAACACGCCAAGAAATAATTCCTGAAGCCGCAGCGAATACTGAAGACTTGATACTATTCCTTCGCCGGCTCTTCCTGCCAGTGCTGTAGAGACAAGATCGTTTAATTGATAAGCCGCCATTCCAATAATCGTGGGAGCGATTAATCGTAAAACTTTTTTCACACCCGGGTTATTAAATACGCGTTTTAAACCTGTAATAAAAAATGTCTGCCCTTTTTTTAAAACAAACGGCAGTTGAATTGCAGCTTCTAAAAAGCCGCCTGTAAGAATACCGATTGCCATCGCTCTTGCAGGGTTTGCGGTATACGGGCTAAGTACATAAGCTGCGATAATAGTAACAATGTTTAATAAAATCGGAGCGAGCCCGGACGGAGTGAAAATGTGAAGACTGTTTAAAACTCCCTGGAACAATGCCGCAAGCGAAATAAATCCAAGAAATGGAAACATTACTCTTGTAAGTAAAACAGTTTCGTCAAAGTCTTCCATGCCGAAAATTTTAACAAGAAGCGGAGCTGCCAAGATTCCAGCGCAAACTGCAAGTGTTACAAAAAATGTAAGGAAGGTAAACATACATGATAAAAATTCTTTTGTTTTTTCGCGGTTTTCTTCCAGTAAGTATTCTTTAAAAGTTGGAATAAACGCGACAGAAATTGAACCTTCTGCAAAGAGGCGGCGGAATAAATTTGGCAGTATAAAAGCTACAGAAAAAGCATCAGATAGGGCAGTAGTGCCAAGGAATCTGGCTTTTACCATCTCTCTTAAAAGACCAAGTACACGGGAAACCAAAGTAAGCAATGACAAAATCGAACCGTGACGAACAAGTGAAGCTGCCGTTTGCGCGCGTTTTTCGTTTGGCACGGTTTCTATTTTAGTTTCTGTCATTGTTTTATCGTTATCCATTTTATTTTTGTTTTCTATCATTATTACCGCTGAACCCTGCCTGAAGCGTTTCCTGCTGCGAGCTTTTTTACTTCATCTACAGAAACAAAATTAAAATCACCTTCGATTGTATGTTTAAGGCAGCTTGCGGCAACCGCAAACTCAAGTTTTTCCTGAGCTTCCATTCCGTTAAGCTGTCCGTAAATAAGCCCTGCGCTGAAACTGTCTCCGCCGCCGACTCTGTCTACAATATGAACGCCATACTTTTGCGAAAAATAAAAATTACTTCCGTCGTAGAGCATTGCGCTCCAGTTATTGTCATTTGCGGAAAATGATTCTCTTAAAGTAATCGCAACCTGTTTTAAACCAAACTTGTTTTTTAAAGTCGATGCAACTTCTTTGTAACCATCATTGCTGATCTTGCCGGATGTCACATCACTTTCACTTGCTTTAATGCCAAAGACATCTGATGCGTCTTCTTCGTTAGCGACACAGATGTTTACATATTCCATAAGGCGGCTCATCACTTCTTGCGCTTTTTGACGTGACCAAAGATTCGCGCGGTAATTTAAATCACAGGAAACGGTTAGCCCCTTAACACGGGCTGCCTTACAAGCCGCCAAACAAAGAGAAGCTGCGCTGTCAGAAAGAGCCGGCGTTATCCCTGTAAAATGAAACCAACTGGCGTTTTGAAATATTTTGTCCCAGTCAAAATCAGATTCTTGTGCTGCAGCAATCGCGGAATGTGCTCTGTCATATATAACTTTGGATGGACGCTGGGAAGCGCCTTTTTCCAAAAAGTAAATGCCAACCCTGTCTCCGCCTCGGACAATTAAAGAAGTATCAACACCGAACGCCCTCAATTTATTTACAGCAGCTTGCCCGATTTCGTGTTTTGGAAGTTTTGTAACATAAGCTGTTTCGATGCCGAACCCCGCAAGAGAAACGGCGACATTGGCTTCCCCTCCGCCGTAAGTTGCGCCGTAGGAATCAGCTTGAACAAAACGAAGATAACCTTCGGGCGCAAGCCTCAGCATAATTTCGCCGAATGTGATAACTTTCATAACACCTCTTTTAACAATTATGTATGAATTTTAAATACTTATCAACAAAACTAGTTCGTGTGCATACCGAAGGTATGATTTCGTGTGGTTCGTGGTAAAACATTGAATATATTTTTTTTCAAGAATATAATGACAATATGAGTAGAAGTTTTGAGGCTGGAAAAATTAAAGCGCTGGCTATCGATCTTGACGGCACAACGCTGCTACCTGATGGAGTTTTGGGTGAAAGGACAAGGGATTGTCTTAGAAAATTGATTCAAAATGGAAAACAGATAATTATATCGACGGGAAGAGCCGTTGGAGCGTCGGAAAAATACCGAAGCGCAATCGGCGCGACAGGGGCGATGGTGTTTTTTAACGGTGCAGAAGTTGTTGATGTTCCAAGCGGAGAAATTATTCATACCAGTTTAATCAATATGGAAGTTGTAGATTTTGGCACGGACATAGCGCGCGATTTAGGTGTGCATTATCAGGTTTATATGCAGGCGGGAATTTCGCCTGATACAGGTGAAAAAGACGAAAGCCAAAAGTGGACTTCGCTTTTAATTGACAGGGACGGAGAGGAAGCGGAGTATTATTTAAGACATACAGGTGTTGTCCCGATTGTAAAGGATCTAAAAAAGGTTGCAGCCCTTCCTCTTAATGGCTGTATAAAAGGGATGTATATCGCTGACCCTAAGTTTCACGATGAAATCCGAAAAAGAATGACAGAGCGTTTTGGCGATAAAATCAGCGTTTTACGAAGTTATCCCACCTTTTTGGAAATTTTAAACGCTGGTGTTTCCAAAGGCGAAGGGTTAAAAGTTGCCATGAAACACAGGGGGCTTAAGGCAGATGAAGTGATTGCCTTTGGTGATGAAGAAAACGATGTATCGATGTTCCCTGTTGCAGGTTTCGCTTGCGTTCCGCAAAACGCCAGGGATAAAATCAAAGAACTTGCCGATTTTATTTACGGTCCCAATACAGAAGAAGGGTTAGCGCAGTACTTGGAGGAAGTGTTTTTGTAGGGATATTTGAACCTCTAGACAAAAATTTCCATATATGGTAGAAATAAAGCATGATATTTCCTTTAAAAGAACTCATCGAATATGATGAAAACATGTATGAAATAACCTCAGCATCCTCACGCAGAGCTTATCAGCTTTCTTCTGTGTTGGAAAAAGATGAAAAGGATGATTGGGACGGAAAGATGGTAGCCCTTGCTGCCATGCAGGTTTTCACCAAAGAAGTCCAATTCCGTCTGGAAGCTGAATAAATAAATCCGTTGGATACTTCCCCAATTCCCGTTTTAATTCTTTTTGGTCCGACAGCGTCAGGGAAAACGGGTGTACTCTTTGAACTTTCCGAAAAATTACAAATCGAGGTTGTCTCTGCCGATTCCATGCAGGTTTACAAAGGCATGGACATTGGAACTGCCAAACCTTCGATTGAAGAACGCAAACGGCTTACCCATCATTTAATCGACATACGAGAGCCATCGCAGCAATTTAACGCAGGCGATTTTGTCCGTCTTGCCGATGAAGTCTGTATGCAGATAACCGCCGGCGGTAAATTACCCGTGGTATCCGGCGGGACAGGTTTTTATTTTAAAAACTTTATTATGGGTTTAAGTGATGCACCTCCTTCGGACATAAAAATCCGTGAACAATTAAAACAGGAATTAATCGTTAAAGGCGCTAGTGCTTTAATGGAGGAGCTTGCCGCCTGCGACGAAGTGAGCGCGAATCGTATACATATAAATGATGAGTACCGCCTGCTTCGCGCTTTGGAAGTTTATCGCTCTTGCGGACGCCCGCTTTCTTCGTTTGAAAAAAACTCGCAGGCTCATGGCGGAGTTAGTAATTCAAAATACCGCTTTTTTGTAATTGGTCTTTCACGACCAAGAGATGAACTTTATCGGCGTATCAATCTTCGCTGCGAGCAAATGTTTCAGCAAGGGTTAGCAGACGAAGTTCGCTCACTTTTTGAAAAAGGATATACGCCAAATGATCCCGGTCTTAGGGCAATCGGTTATCGCGAATTTTTTATAGAAGATAATGAAAATGGCGGCTGGAAAATGTCGCAGGATTTAGAAGGTGTGCAGGCGCTTATTGCGCAAAATAGCCGTCGTTACGCCAAACGCCAAATTACTTTTTTTGCAGGTTTACCGGATGTTAAATGGGTTGAATGTGATAATACGGAAGGCGGACTTGCGCAGATTAAAAGGATTTGTGCGGATATTTTTTAATAGATTTAATTCCGCTTTTCATTATTAATTTTCTTAAGAGCCTGTTATACATAAAAGGTTTTTTAAATAATTTTAAAAATAATTTTATTCTGATCGCAAGGGTTCCAAAAAAATATTTATTCGCGGTGTTATTGGTGTTTTTATTTATTATATTTGCAAGTATTTTTGCGCTTTCCATTGAGTAACTGATTCCTTCCAGCGAACTTGGGCTTATCATACCTGCCGCTTCTCCGATTAAATATGCTCCTTTTTTCCCTGTACAAGTATTTAATATCCCTTTATTAAGATATACAAAACATCCTTCTCTTTTAACTAATTTTTCAAAAGCTATCCCTTTTTCCATAATTTTTCTTTTTAACAATTCAAATTTATTATTACTGTCTTTTAATGGAAAAGCGCCGCCTATGATAAAATAGTTGTCTTTGGAAATAGTCCAGCAATATGAGTTTGTAATTTTTTTGTCAAAAATACAGGAATAAAATGGAGAGTTTTTATTATCTTCATACCATTCCTGGATCGTTATATATTTTGTTATTTTTCTTTTTCTGTAAAATGTATTTCTTACAATGGAATTTGCTCCATCTGCTCCGATAATAATTTTTGATTTAACTTCTTCTTTTATTCCATTGTTTTTTAATTCAATGTGATAGATTTTTTGTCTGAGTTCAATTTTTGTACAAATACTATCCGAATATATTTTTACATTTTCAGGTATCAAAGAAATCAGAAAATCATCAAATTTTGCCCTGTTCATGTTTACATAAAATCTCTGATAAAACTTTTCCAGAGCATTGTCAAAATCGATTGTTTTTACTGAAAAGATTTGAGGATCTGCCAATACATCATTTGGAAGGCATATATCAAACTGAGCAAGTATTTTTTGCGCATCGGGCGATAATAGCCCTCCGCAGCATTTATTAATTTTAGTATTTTTTTTGTCTATCGCTATTACATTATATTTTTTGCTTAATAACCTTGCAAAAGTAGCGCCAGCCGGTCCAAGTCCTATAATGGCGATATCATACATGTTCCTAGTCCTTTAAACCATTTTACTGTATACTTGAAAATTATGAAAGAGCGTCCTGCCTTCCTTGATGATATTTACAGACCCGATGTTAAAGTTGGGCGTTTTTTAAGTGTCCTTGTTATTTTTGGTTTAGCCATTGGAATGAAACACGGCGTTCAAAATAATTATTTGTCAGAAATTGTAAGTATCGATGAGTTTGAGCGTGGAATCGTTGACGCATTCAGGGAGCTTCCCGGTCTTTTATTGATTTTTATTCTTGCTTTAATGTACAGGTTTGCAGACTCTAAAGTTTTTAAAATAGGCATAGCGCTGATGTCTGGAGGCATGGTCGGGTTTTTACTTACAACCGGTATTGTTGATAATAGTTCTGTTTTTATGTTAAAAATCATCGTTGTAGTTTTTATGGTTTTATTTAGTACAGGTGAACATATCATTATGCCCGTGCGCAGTACCATCGCGATGGAACTTGCCAGACGTGATAAGTCCGGGGCATCTCTTGGAATAACAACATCGATTAATCAAATTGGTACTATTGCCGGGCTTTTATTAGTTACCGGAATATTTTTTGTTCTTGAAAAAAAAGGCTTTACAAGAATCGATATAATCGGATACAGGATTGTATTTGCAGTTGCCGCGGCTTTAATGACTACAGCGGCACTTGTGGCTGCTGCTTTGCAGGAGACAACACTTAAAGCGCCAAGGCAGCGTTTTTATTTCGCCAAAAAATTTACCAAGTACTATATAATGGAAATCTTTTACGGCTCACGTAAACAGATTTTTCTTACCTTTGCTCCTTATGTACTTGTTCGTGAATACAGAGCTGATCCTTCCATGATGTCGCTTCTTCTTGCGATTTGTTCTGTATGTATCATGTTTTGCAGCCCCCTAATCGGTAAACTCATCGACAAAATCGGATACAAAAAAGTTATGGTAGCGGACACGCTCATTCTCGTTTTTGTTTGCCTTCTGTATGGATTTTCGCACAGGCTGTTTACACCCGCTATTGCCTTTATCGTAATTTGCTGTAACTTTGTTCTGGATCAGGTAATTTCCGTTGCGAGTATGGCGAATAACGTTTATGTTCAGCGTATTTCCAAAGACAGGGAAGAAATTACTGCCACTTTATCAACAGGGATTTCTGTAAATCACATTTTCAGCGTTTCTATTGCACTTATCGGCGGCTGGATTTGGAAAGTAGCGGGCTTGGAAGTTTTGTTTACAATGTCTGCGATACTGGGATTAATAAGCAGTATTTTTGCGGCGACTATTAAAAAGAGCGAAGAGGTTGGGAATTAATCACACCCAAGGTTTAGCATAAACAAACTTTTTGGTGTGCCATGTTTTTCGTCCTTCGTATTCGCCGCAAGGGACAAAAAAATCCTGCATAGCTTTTGGGATGCTAACATCGG
Organism: Treponema sp.; assembly: GCA_009781475.1. Taxonomy (GTDB): domain Bacteria; phylum Spirochaetota; class Spirochaetia; order Treponematales; family Breznakiellaceae; genus WQXQ01. The sequence continues at coordinate 2,384 of WQYB01000026.1, read as the reverse complement.
GAAGGTCATCTGTAATTGTAAGGCGGCCGGCTTCGGACTTTTTTGCGCCAAGATGAAAAATTGAATTAACAGCGTCGCTTACAACCGTTCCTGTTTTTCCCGGGGGTTTGTAATTAATCGAACCGTAATGAAGCGCAAATTTAAAATTCGCGGGAAGGTTTAATCCAATTGTTTCTATTACATGCAGCGGAGTTGAAATAATCATCTTTATACATGCTTTGATTGCTGAATTTACGCATTGCGCTTTTGGAGGCAGTAAAAAAAGATAGTCTTTGCCGCTATCCATCCAGGGTAAGCCATCGGCTTCTTTTAAATTATTTACAAGAATAGATAAAAATCTTTTGTTAACCTGGGTTAAAACTTTATCTCCCAAGCGTGAATCAAGCAATTCTTTTCCCTGCAGCGAACAATATAAAAGATAAAAAGGCATTGTCTTGCCGCTTTGCATTTTTTTCCATCCCGGAAAGGCGCTTGCCGCAGGCAATTTGATTCCTGATTTTAAAAAAGCGCTTTCTGTTGTACTAGCTGATTTACTGTCTGCCGCAGCCGGCGAAATAGCATTCCGCCATTGGAGAGCTTCTTTTATTCGTTTGGCATCAATTGTTTTGGAACCTTTAAAAAAAGATGGTCCCAAATAATCGCAAGCTCCTTCAAAAAAAAGGGCTGCAGGATCTTTACAGCTTCCTTTAACATCAATTATTCCCCAGGATATATCTTTACAGCGTTTTTTAATTTGTGTCAGTATTTTTTTTAAGTCTGCGGAAGTTAGACTTGAAATATCAATATAAAAAATATCCGAACTTTGAAGCTGATTTTCTATTTTCAACGGCAAAGAAACAAAAATCGTATTTTTTAGAAAAGTCTTTTTAAAAGATGCTGCTTTTTTTGTTAAAACATAAACCATGTTTTTATTCCTTTCTTCTTTCCATATTTATATGATAAATCCGGTATTTTGTTGATGAATTGGGAATGACTTTTGAATCGCTGAAAATATTTAATACTGATTGATCCTGCGACATAGCAAGGCTTCCGGATATAACAAGCGAGTTTGGAACAGCCGCTTTTGATTCCAGATTAATTGCCGCTTTGATTGTATCGGTTTTTGAATACTGAGCTTCATTTTCTGTATAAATAAGGTTTCCGGAATGAACGGCTATCCGCAAGTTAACATTTGAATTTAACTGGTTTTCAATTTTATTAAACAAAAACATTTCGTTTAAAATTTCTATCGCGGCAAAAATCGCCATTTTACTGTAATCACCTAACATAAAAACCGCTAAAGCGCCGTCTCCTTCCCATGACCAAAGACGGCCTAATCTTGACTCTACAGCTTTTGTAACGATCTTTCGCAGTTCGGCGTAAGTTTTATCGACTAATGCTCTTGAATTTTCTTTTACTAAAACAGTATTGCCAACAACATCAAGCCGCAGTACAGCCATTTGCCGCTCATCACCTTCCAATAAACGTCCCCAATTACGGGTTATTTGCTGTTCTTGGTCTTCAAAAAACTGCCCTGTTGTACTGTCAAAATTATATCCGGCTTGAATAACATCATCGATAATATCATCCAAACCTCTGAAGGAATATTTTTTTCCCATGTATCCGTTATTATCAATTCTGACAATTGTTTCTACAAAATCAATATAATACCCGTCTTTAAGCATATCCGCTACAATCCGATCGGCAGCATCCTGACTGCTGATGGGATATCCTTTTGGGTATCCGCTGCTTTTATAAATGTCATAACCCGGATATGCCATCTTTGCAAAACGATTCATGTCTTCGGTAGAAATCGAACTATACAAACATTTACGGCAAAACCTTCCGGAAAATCCTGTGCTCATAACTATAGTTTACCGTTTCATTGATAAATTGTATAGTTGTAAAAGGAGATAATCATGCGGAATTTTGAGTATTGTAATAAAACAAAAATAATTTTCGGCAAGGAAACAGAAAATCAGGTTGGAAAAGAAACCGCTTTGTACGCAAAAAGTGTGCTATTGCATCATTCAGGCGGCTCTGCTGTTCGTTCAGGTTTAATTGATAGAGTAAAAAAAAGTTTGAAAGAAGCAGGGGTCGAGTGGATAGAACTGACAGGTGTGCTTCCCAATCCTCGTCTTTCGCTTGTTAAAGAAGGAATTGAAATTGTAAAACGTGAAAAACTTGAACTTATTCTTGCTGTCGGCGGCGGCTCTGCAATTGACTCTGCAAAAGCAATTGCTGCAGGCGTTGTAAATGACGGCGATCTTTGGGATTTTTTTGAAAGAAAAAGAAGCCCGGAAAAATCTTTGCCTATCGGTGCAATTTTAACAATTCCCGCCGCAGGAAGCGAATCCAGTACAAGTTGTGTTATTACAAACGAAGAAGGTCCGTGGAAAAGAGGT
>WQYB01000025.1 GCA_009781475.1 Treponema sp. | reverse complement strand
TTTTATTGTTGTCGTTTGAAGAATTACCTGAACAACTGCTTGCACCTGTTAAGATTATAGGTACTTTAAGCAGTCTTATAACAGTTGCAATTTTGACTTATGAAAGGATGTGGTCGTATAAAGGATCTTTTTTAAGTACCGGAAGCGGCATAATGATTGGCGTAATGTTGATTACAGCGTTGTTTTTTACTGTTAGAATTTTTAAACGCGACAAATTAAAATTTTTATTCGTAATAACACTAATATTTTTAAGCCTTGCACGTTTCATCTGGATAATATTCGATCTCAACAGCACGTTTTTTGCTTTAATGCTGACGGGCGCTTCAAATCTGATTCTGCTATTAATCGGTGTGGGGTTTATTGTTTCCGGCGCAAAGAATACAGCTTTATCGCATATAAACACCGGAATGGCGGCAGTTTGTGTTTTGATTGTTATGAGATTTTTCGACAGTGATTTGGATTTATTCTGGCGTGGAATTGTTTTCTTGTTACTTGGTGCAGGGTTTTTATTTGTTAATCTGAAGATTCTGCGCGTGAAAAAGCAAATAAAACAAGAGGTGCAAATATGAAAAATCTCTTAATGCCGGCTCTTATTGCCATAATTGTTATCCAATTATTCGTACCAGTTTACAGAACTATAAATAAATACTATATTCTTAAAGTTGGCGAAGAATTAAAGTTCAGGGTATACCCCGTAGATCCGTACGACGCATTTCGCGGAAGATATGTGTCCATTTTCTCAATACAAGAAGTGAGAGGTAATGGAAAGTATGGCATGGTAATTGTTGATTCGGAAGGTTTTGCCAGAATTGCTTCTATATCTGATAAAAAACCAGACTCTGGAGTGTATATAAAAAGCAATAGTAGTAATAATTTTTCATTACCTATTAGCAGATACTACATGGATGAAAAATTGGCTCCGAAAGCAGAAAATCTTACACGACAAGGGGGGCAGGAAGCATATGTTACTGTCCGTGTAAAAAATGGAGTCTTAGTTATTTCAGGGCTTTATATTAATGGCATTGCCATTGAGGATATAATTAAACGGGAACAATAAAAGCTAATAAGCAGAAACCATAAATAAAAAAAAGTGCTGTAAAAGCTATTTTTTACTTGACAAAAATACATATACTGTCATAATGTAATCTGCTTCCTATAACCGGAGACAGATTTTTATTTATGGAGATATATATGGAAACTTTGATCCAAAAAACACCATCAGCTTATGATTATCCGCTTCTTATAAAGAACATTCTTTTAAACCCTTATGCATACAATCCAAATCAGGAGATTGTATTTAAAGATACTGACCGAATTACCTACAGCCAAATGCGCGAAAGAATAGCAAAACTTGCTTCTGCTTTAATTAATATGGGTGTAAAACCAGGGGACACGGTCGCTGTTATGGATTGGGATTCCCATCGCTATCTTGAATGTTATTTTGCAATTCCCATGATAGGCGCTGTCATTCACATGATCAATATAAGACTTTCCGCCGAACAGTTGATTTTCACGATAGCGCAGGCAGAAGACAAAGTCATTCTTGTAAATCCTGATTTTCTTCCGCTCCTTGAACAAATTAAAGGGCGGATAAATACCGTGGAAAAATTTATTCTTCTTGGCGGCAAAGATGAAAAACCGAATACAACAATTAACCTTTCAGATAATTACGAAGAGCTTTTAAACAAAAATAAGCCGCTTGGCGAGTTTCCTGATTTTGATGAAAATACACGAGCAACAACTTTTTTTACAACCGGTACTACAGGTTTACCTAAGGGTGTTTATTTCAGTCATCGGCAAATAGTATTGCATACTATGGCAATGATGGGAGCGTTAACCATACCTGCGTTGAAAAGCCGCTTTCACATGGAAGATGTTTATATGCCGATAACGCCGATGTATCATGTTCATGCCTGGGGTGTTCCTTTTATCGCTACTATGCTCGGTATCAAACAAGTTTATCCGGGAAGATATATACCTGAATTACTTTTAAAACTTATTGCCGCTGAAAAAGTTACCTTTTCACATTGTGTTCCAACGATAATCAATATGCTCCTGACCGATCCTACATCGAAAAATTTTGATCTTTCCAGCTGGAAGGTAATTATTGGAGGATCGGCTTTACCCAGAGCCATTGTTATCGAAGCATTAAAAAGAGGAATTGATATTTACTGCGGATATGGCATGTCGGAAACATGCCCTGTTATTACTATTCAGCACTTAAGCGAACAGGAACATAAACTTCCGCCTGACGAACGCGCTTCTTTACTTGTACGCACCGGAAGACCTGTAGGTTTTGTCGATTTAAAATTAATTAGTCCGGCAGGGGAAGCACCCAGTGATGATAAAAGTACAGGTGAAGTTGTTGTACGTGCGCCGTGGTTTACTCAAGGGTATTTAAAAGATACAACTAACTCTGAAAAATTATGGGAAGGCGGCTGGCTGCACACTCAAGATGTTGCATGCCGTGATGCCACAGGTTCGATTCGTATTACAGATCGGACAAAAGATGTTATTAAAATCGGCGGGGAATGGGTTTCTTCACTTGAAATTGAAGATATTCTGACTTTATTCCCCGGGGTTGCTGAAGCCGCTATCATCGGATATCCACACGCTAACTGGGGAGAAGTTCCATTCGCTCTTATAGTACCTAAAGCAGGCGAAACTATCAGAGAAAGAGATTTGATGAAACACATAAAAAAATATATTGATCTTGGTTTGCTTTCCCGTGAAACCATATTGATGAAAATAAAGTTTGTCGATGCTCTTGACAGAACAAGCGTTGGGAAAATAAACAAGGTTGAACTTCGGAATAAACATCTTTAAAAACATCAGTCACCTAGGGTGACTGATGTTGGTTTATCTACTATACTTACTTAACTCATGAAGTTTACGCAAAGATTGTTAAAATTCGCTGTTCCTCTTTTTTACTCTGTGGCGATAATTCTAATGGTTATTTTCCAATGGACAGAGCAAAGCAGTGTGCGTCATGGCAGCGGCAGTTTAATTTACCGCAATCTTATGGATGGTACTGCTTATATTAAACACGGGTTTAGTGTTTCCGATATTTTGCCTGATGTTTTAAACGACGCAAAATGGATACATTTTGAATCGCCTCCATATACGATATCCAATTCAAACCTGCCTGATCTTCCCATAAGAACATATCTTTCGCCTTTTGGAAAACCCGCGCAGGAATTTACACTTATTATTCAATTTGAATTTGACAGCAAAGCTATATCAATAATGAAAAATGACGCAACTTTAGTACCGGGAATTTTCCTAAGCTGCGTCGGAGAAAATTGGGAAATATTTTTAAACGGACATCTTGTCAGATCGGAAGTGCATCTTGACAGCGCAGGGAGAATAAAACAGGGGCGTACCTGGAGGGATATTCATTTTCCGCTTGATAAGGATATTTTTGTACCCGGAACAAATACTCTTGCAATGCGGATAATCGGAGATCCGGCTTATGACAGCACCGGATTATATTATAACGAACCATATTATATCGATGATTACAATATTATTTTAAAACAGCACCGCAACTATTTACGTTTTTTCTTTTGCGGCGTTCTTGGATATACCGGTATTTATTATCTTTTAATTTTTCTTTCCATCAGAAAAAGAGAAGAAATATTTAATCTATATTACAGTATTCTTTCTTTTATGCTCTGTGTGTATTATATCGTATCCGAAGGGACAATTAATTTTTTAATTCCTAATTCTTATATTGCGATTCGGCTTGAATATTTTTCAATATTTCTGGTTATATCCATACTTTGTATTTTTATTGAGCAAATGGGGCGTAATAAGGTTTCCAAAATAAGCTGGGGATTTTTTTCATTTGCATTATTTATAGGTATAACGCAATTTTTCTTTACATCGCAATATGGTGATGAAGTAATGCATATATTTTTTATCGCCATGCTTTTATATTTTTTGATTGTTTTGGTTGGCATAATAAAACATTCATTTAAAGAACACAATAATAAAAATATTCTCCGTGATAATGAAAATAATACTTCAAGCGCTTTTTTCAATGTACTTTTTGGTGCGTTTATGGTTTATTCATGCGGATTATTCGATGCTCTGGATATTATGCTTTTCCGCAGTTCCATGAGGCTTTTTCTTTACAGTACATTTGTTTTCCATGTTGGTATTGCTCTTACTTTATCAAACCGTTTCAGCAGAATGTATAAAAGACTTGAGCAGTCAAATGTTGTACTGGAAAATACTGTGCAGGAACGTACCTTGGGATTAAGAGAACAAACAAGAATAGCAATCCAGGCTTCAAAAGCAAAGAGCCAGTTTCTTGCCACAATGAGCCATGAGATACGAACCCCCCTTAACGCTATTATAGGTTTATCAGAAATTGAACTTCAGGGCGGCTTGCCGGAAAAAAGCAAAAATAATATTAATCAAATATACCAGTCAGGTTCAACGCTTCTTGGAATTATTAATGATGTTCTGGATATTTCAAAAATAGAAGCGGGCGGATTTGAACTTTTTTCGGCAGAATACGAAACAGCTTCCATGATTAACGATACTATAAACTTAAACAGGGTTCGTATTGGTTCTAAAAATATAAATTTCTATTTGGAAATTAATGGCGATTTCCCGGCTAAACTTATAGGAGATGAACTTAGGGTAAAACAAATTTTAAATAATGTTCTTTCAAACGCAATTAAATATACAAATAAAGGAAGTATTACCTTAAATGTAACATGGGAAAATAATGCAGCGCAAAATGCTCTTACGCCGCATGATAGTTTTAAAACTGTTCTTTTACGTTTCATTGTACGTGATACAGGTATTGGAATCCGTAAAAGCGATTTTGATAAAATATTTTATGATTACGCCCAGCTTGATACAAGAGCAAACCGGCGAATTGAAGGAACAGGACTTGGTCTTGTAATAACAAAAAAACTTGTAGAAATGATGAATGGCAGCATTAATGTTGAAAGCGAATACGGCAAAGGTTCTGTTTTTACAATTGAACTGATTCAATATATTTCTGATATGCAGACTATAGGAAATGATGTTGCCAAAAACTTAAAAGATTTTCTTTATACAAGTGAAAGCAAAAGAATGAATATTGATCGCCCCTGGATGCCTTATGGAAAAGTATTAATCGTAGACGACATGCCGGTAAATTTACAGGTAGCCCAAGGACTTTTGGAGCCTTATGGTCTTCAGGTAGACATAGTAACTTCCGGCTTGGGAGCTATTGATTTAGTTTTATCCGGAAAAAAATATGACTTAATTTTTATGGATCATATGATGCCCGGTATGGATGGCATGGAAACTGTAACGTGTATCAGGGATTGGGAAAAAGATCAATTTAATAAATTATATCCCGATAAACCATATTCGGATGATAACCAAATTCCAATAATCGCGTTGACGGCAAACGCTTTAGTTGGTAATATTGAATTGTTCTTGTCTAACGGGTTTAACGGTTTTGTTTCAAAACCAATAGATATAATTCAATTTGATGAAGTACTGAAAAAATGGATTTATAAAAAGCAAAGTGAACAGACAATAAAGCAAGCTGCACTGGAAAAAAACAGTATTGATAAAAAAAATCAAGAGAAGGAAAAAATGAACGATGATGTAATTTTTGACATACCAGGTGTAAATGTTAAGTCCGGTATAGCGGCGACAGGCGGAACATTTGCAGGTTACCGCAGGGTTCTGAAAATATTATACAAGGATACGCAAGAAAGACTCTTATTATTCAATGATGAAGCTAAAAATACTCAAGCTGTTTCTGCCGAATTTACGACACATATTCACGCTTTAAAAAGCGCTTTGGCAACTATTGGAGCCGGCGAATTGTCGGCTGTTGCAGCATCGCTTGAAAAAGCCGGAAGAGCCGGAGACAGGGATTATATTAATGAAAATTTGTCTGTTTTTACACAGCAATTACAGTCGTTGGTAAATAATATTAAAATCGCTTTTGATAATGAAGAAAAAGAATCAAAAGAAAATTATGAAAACATATCAGATTACCATTCCTTATTCAATGGTTTAGTTGCAATGTTAAAATCTAAAGCTCCCGCTTCTGATATTAATATTATTATTGATGATTTAAGCCAAAAATCGTTTGAACCAGATGTTATTGAAGCGTTAAATAATATATCTTCAGAAATATTAATGGCAGAGTATGACAACGCTTTACAAATTATCGAAAATATGCTAAGATAAAAGCATGAATGAAGTAACAGAATTAGAGAAAAAATTCATTATTTTGGTTGACGATAACCCTGCTACCTTGCAAAGTGCAATGAATGTATTGTCTTCCAACAAACGTGTAGCCACTGCTCCTTCTGCTGTTAAACTTTTTGAACTTTTGGAAACAAATGTACCGGACATTATTCTTCTGGATATTGATATGCCCGAGGTAGACGGTTACCAAATCATAAAAATACTTAAATTTAAAAAAACAACCAAGGATATTCCTGTTATTTTTCTTACAGGTAAAGCCGAGCCGAATGAAGAGCTTATGGGGCTTTCGCTTGGTGCTGTTGATTATATTACAAAACCATTTCATCCTTCTTTGCTGGTTAAACGTGTTGATATGCATCTTTTAATGGAAGATCAAAAAAGGAAACTGGAAAAACAATCGGTCGAGCTTGCGGACTTCAATGATAATCTTCAGAAACTGGTTCATGAAAAAGTCCAAAATGCTCTTTCACTGCAGGATGTCCTTTTAAATGCTGTGACAGAGTTATCAAAAAGCCGTGATGATCTTAGCGAAGGTAATATTGATCGGGCGCAGCAAAGAATTAAAAGCCTGTTGGATCTGATAAAAAACAGTAAGGCGTTTTCCAATAATTAAATAAACAATATTAATTTATCTTGCGTTTTCTTTCGCACCTATGGTACAATTTAAAGAGAATTTGTGCGTTTTATTTCACTATTTAAAATTCCTGGGTGTTATAATCGCATTTGTCATTCTTATGTTGAAGGGTTTAGATGCGTATTAGAAGCCGGCAAATATATATTTTTCTCATTTTCATTTTTGTAATGCTGTTTTTATCCTGCGATTCTTCTTTGCAAGATAAATATTCAGCAATAAATCCGTATACTTGTTATTCGCAGGTTCCAGGCATTACAAGCGAAGAAATTAAAGCAATCGAAGAACTAAAAAGTCAAGGGAGATCCTTTATCTACGGTATGACTCCAAGTACCGAAGCGTTTTATTCAGCAGATAATGATGTAAGAGGTTTTTCCGCGCTGTTTTGCCAGTGGCTTACAGAATTTTTCGGGATACAATTTATTCCGGCTGTTTTTGAATGGGGTGATTTAATTACCGGGCTTGAAACGGGAGAAATTGATTTTTCAGGTGATTTAACTCCAACAGAAAAGCGGCGGGAAACTTATTTTATGACAAGCGCTATTACTCAGCGTACATTAATGCATTATCGTATAAAGGATAAACAGCCGCTATCTGAAATTGAAAAAACACGTCCTTTACAATTTTTATTTCTTGACGGTTCTGTTACGCAAAATCAGCTTATTGAATCAGGAGCTTTTAATCAATTTCAGCCGGTTTTTATAAGGGATTATGAAACCGCTTATGAATATTTAAAAACCGGCGTAGCAGACGCTTTTTTTGATGACAGTTCAACGGAAATTGTATTTGATACTTACGGTGATATTGTTTCGGAAGCTGTATTCCCGTTAATTTACAATCCAATTTCTATGTCAACAAGGAAAGCATCTCTTGAACCGGTTATAACCATTTTACAAAAAGCACTGTATAACGGAGGTTTACGTTATTTAACAGAACTTAACAAGCTCGGATACCGGGAATATCAAAATTATAAATTTTATACACAGCTTACCAATGAACAAAAAAGTTATTTGCATGCAAACCCTGTAGTTTTATATGCTGCCGATTATGATAATTATCCTGTTTGTTTTTATAACAGCCAGGAAAAGCAGCTGCAGGGAATCGCTATTGATGTATTAAAAGAAGTCGAATTAATTTCCGGATTAACTTTTAAGGATGTAAATAATAATAAACGGATTGAATGGTCTGATATGTTACAAATACTGGAAAACGGTGAAGTTTCTTTTGTAACTGAGCTTATCCGCACAAAAGACAGGGAAGAAAAATTTTTATGGCCCGAGACTGCAATTGTAACGGATTATTTTGCGCTTATTTCAAAATCTGATTATCCGAATATTTCTTTAAATGAAATATTATCATTAAAAGTAGGTCTTTCAAGCAGAACCGCGTATGCAGAATTATTTAATATCTGGTTTCCGGATCATGAGTATACAATAGAGTACGAAAGTTTAAATGAGGCTTTTAAGGCGTTAGATCGGGGCGAAGTTGACGTTGTAATGTCTTCCCAGTATGGATTTCTTCATCTTACAAATTATCTTGGGTTTCCGGATTATAAAGCAAATGTTGTATTTGACAGTACTTTAATTTCAACTTTTGGATTTAATATAAATGAAGAAATATTGTGTTCAATAATTAATAAAGCTTTTTCCTTCATTGATGTAAAAGGAATCTCCGGTCAATGGATGCGCAGAACTTTTGATTATCGTGTAAAACTTACCAATGCTCGTCTTCCGGTTTTAGCCGGTATTCCGGTATTTATAATATGTATTTTTTTCTTTTTTCTTTTGTTATACAGAAAAATAAATGAAAGCAAAAGGCTGGAAAAACAGGTAAAAGAGCGGACTTTGGAATTAAGTGCATTTCAAAAAGATTTAAAAGAAGCGCTTGAATCGGCAAAAGCCGCAAACAATTCAAAATCAGCTTTTCTTGCAAACATGAGCCACGAAATACGCACCCCCATGAACAGCATTATGGGATTTTCTGAGCTTGCTTTAGATTCAGAAACTTCTTTAAAAACAAGCGAGTATCTGAAAAAAATTCAGATGAATGTTGAATGGTTATTGCAAATTATCAATGATATTTTAGATATTTCAAAAATAGAATCCGGTAAAATGGAACTGGAAATAATTCCGTTTGATATTCATGAAATTTTTACAAGCTGCAGAGCATTGGTAATGCCTAAAGCAGTAGAAAAAGGGTTAATACTGCATTTTTATGCCGAACCAAGCGTAGGTGTAAAACCTTTGGGTGACCCTACAAGACTGCGTCAGGTTTTTGTTAACCTTCTTTCCAATGCTGTTAAATTTACACAAAACGGTATGGTAAAAGTTTTATCTGCCATTACCGAAAAGACAGAAAATAACATCACAATGCATTTTGAAATAAAAGACAGCGGTATAGGTATGTCAAAAGATCAAATAGAAAAAATATTTGAACCTTTTGCCCAGGCGGAAACCGGTACAACACGTAAATACGGCGGGTCAGGACTGGGACTTGCAATTACAAAAAATATAGTTGAAATGATGGGTGGCAAACTTTCTGTAGAAAGCTCACTTGGAATAGGAAGCAAGTTTAGTTTTGATCTTGTTTTTAATACAATACCTGTGACTGATGAAGAGCGTATAGAAAGAAAATTAGCTTTCAGTGAAATAGAAAAACCGCTTTTTACAGGGGAAGTATTGGTTTGCGAAGACAATGAAATGAATCAGTTTGTAATAACTGAACATCTAACAAGAGTGGGGCTTAAACCGATTATAGCAGAAAACGGCAAAATAGGCATAGATTTTATTAAAGAACGGCTGTTAAAAAAAGAAAAACTTTTTGATTTAATATTAATGGATATGCACATGCCTGTTATGGACGGCTTTGAAGCGTCTGCAGAGATCGTCAAACTGAATACTGGTATTCCGATGGTGGCAATGACGGCTAACATAATGGTTGAAGATATGGAAATTTATAAAATAAGCGGTATGCCTGACTGCCTTGGCAAACCGTTTACCTCACAGGAACTGTGGCGATGTCTTTTAAAATACATAAAACCTTTGTAACAAAAGGAGAATTAATGGAAAAAGAAACCCTTTTAGAAGCAGACTTGGCTTTTCAGCAGGCGTTATATAAATATTTTATTAATAATTACCGCAATAAATTCAGCCAAATAGCTGATATTATTAAATCAGATGACACTAAAGAAGCGTACAGGCTTGTACATTCCATAAAAGGAAATGCCGCACAAATCGGAAAAAATAATCTTAAACAAGCGGCTTATAATATTGAATGTATATTAAAAGACGGAAAAAATACTGTAACAGATGAACAGTTAAAATATCTTGAAGATGAGTTAAATATTGCTTTAAATGAAATAGAGCTTATAATTAATAAGGAGCAGTAATTTTGCCGGAAAAATTAAAATTAATATTTATAATAATTATTATTTTCGCCGCTGCAGCTTTTACTGTTTTTATTATTGGTTTTTCTGACAGATTCAATGAAGACGGAAAGGATTCCCAATTTTATTATTCATTTAAAAATATTCCGAATATAACGGACGAAGAAAAAAAGGCAATTGAAGCGCTGCAAAAACAATATGATTCATTTACATACGGAATGGTAATGAATACCGAGGCTTTTATAGATGAAGACGGCGGAATAAGGGGATTTACTGCGCTTTTCTGCCAGTGGCTGACAGAATTATTCGGTATTAAATTCCAGCCCAAATTATATGACTGGAATGATTTACTTACAGGTATGGAAGAACAGGATATATCTTTTACCGGCGAATTAACAATGACAGAAGAACGCCTGGAAAAATATTATATGTCAAGTAATATAGCCTCTCGTCCCATAAAATATTTTCGCATAACAGGCAGCAGGCATTTTGATGAAATACTAAAAGATAGACCAATAAGGTACGGCTTTATTACAAATGCAGCCACAATTAGAACAGTATACCCGGAATTAAAACAGGGAACATTTGAACTTGTTTTTATAGATGATTTCGGCGATATTTACGATGCTCTTTATAACGAAGAAATTGACGCATTTTTTTACAGCGGCGTGATAGAGGCGATTTTTATCGATCATCCCGATGTAGTAAGTTACGCTTTTTATCCATTGAGTTTTATTCCTGTTTCATTGAGTACACAAAATCCCGCATTAGTACCAATTATTTCGGTTATAGATAAGTTTATTGAAAACGGCGGAATGCGCCATTTAACAAGACTGTATAATCAGGGAGAACATGAATATATTAAAACAAAACTGCTTTTGCAGCTAACCGAAGAAGAAAGAGCTTATATACGGGATACTTCTTTTGTTCCTGTAGCGTTTGAAAACAGTAATTATCCAATATGTTTTTATAATATTCAGGAAAGACAATGGCAAGGTATAGCTATTGATGTATTGAATAAAATTGAATCAATAACAGGGCTTAAGTTTGTAAATGTTAATGATGAAAATACAGATTTTTATACTTTGGTTGAAATGGTGCAGGAAGGCAAAGTTTCCATGATCACGGAATTAGTGTATACAAATGAAAGAGAAGAGCATTTCATTTGGCCGAATATCGCAATAATGAAGGCAAATTTAGCTTTAATATCCAAATCAGATTATCATGATGTTGTTTTAAATGAAATTCTTTATACAAGAGTAGGTTTAATTAAAGGTTATTCACACACAGATTATTTTCATAAATGGTTTCCAAATCATCTTTTTTATACAGAGTACGATAATATAGACGAGGTTTTTAAGGCTTTAAAAAAAGATGAAGTGGATGTTGTTATGACAAGCAGCCATGATATTTTATTTTTGACTCATTACATGGAAGATACGGGTTATAAAATTAATTTATTGTTTGATTTTTCCTACGATTCAACATTTGGTATTAATAAAAATGAAAATGTTTTGTGTTCGATTATCGAAAAAGCGCTGCTTCATGTAAATACAAAAATAATTTCTGATCAATGGACAAGCAAAACATTTGATTATCAAAGTAAACTTATAAAAAGGCAGATGCCTTTGCTTATTTCTACTTCAGTTTTATTTTTCGGCGTTTTGGTTTTAGTTATTGTTTCTTTCGGAAGAAGCAAACAGACAGGGAAGCTGCTGGAAAATCTGGTAGAAAAACAAACATACGAACTTGGGCTTAAAACAGCCACTTTAACTACGCTTTTTGATTCAATTCCGGATCTTATTTTTACAAAAAATTTGGATTTAAACTTCCTTCATTGCAATAAAACATTTTTGGAACATTTCGGAAAAACTATTGATGATCTTATCGGAAAAAGTGATCAGGAAGGTCTTGGTATAACGATGGAAGAAGCGCAGAAGTTTAATGACAAAGATCGTCTTGTTATCAGCAACGGAATGACAATAACTGTGGAAGAACATATACCATGCATTAACGGAACAAATCCGCTTTATGAAACAATTAAAATGCCTTTAAAGCTGGAAGGAAAAACAATCGGAATTATGGGTATTTCCCGTGATATTACAAAACGCAAGGAAGTAGAAGAAGCTGCGTTTGCCGCTTCTCATTCAAAATCTTCATTCCTTGCGAACATGAGCCACGAAATAAGAACACCGATGAACAGTATTATCGGATTTTCAGAACTTGCGATGGATGATTCAATCTCTCAAAAGACAAAAGTATATCTTGACAAGATTCTTGAAAATGCCGAATGGCTGTTGCAGATTATTAACGATATACTTGATATTTCCAAGATTGAATCAGGTAAAATGGAACTGGAAAGAATTCCGTTTGATATGGTTGAATTATTTTCAAGCTGCCGCACTTTAATTATGCCAAAAGCCGCAGAAAAAGGAATAATGCTGCACTTTTATGCCGAACCCAATATTGGAGCGAAACCGTTAGGTGATCCTACAAGACTGCGTCAGGTTTTGGTTAATCTGTTATCCAACGCTGTAAAATTTACAAATACCGGTGTAGTTAAACTTTTGGTGGAATTAAAAGAGAAAAGAGATAAAAAAGCTGCAATGCATTTTGAAGTAATAGACACAGGCATTGGCATGACTGCCGAACAGATGGTTAAGGTATTTGATCCGTTTACTCAGGCTGAAACCGGCACAACGCGTAAATACGGCGGAACAGGGCTAGGTCTTCCCATTACCAAAAACATTGTGGAATTAATGGGCGGGAAACTTTTGGTTGAAAGTAAACCCGGTATCGGCACTGTATTTAGTTTTGATATAACATTTGATACAATTGATTTTGCTGATGAAGTATATTTTGAAAAGAAAATGTTATACAATGAAATAGAAAAACCTGCATTTAAAGGTGAAATTTTACTTTGTGAAGATAATGTTATGAATCAACAGGTAATTTGTGAACATCTAAACCGCGTCGGACTTAAAACTGTAGTAGCGGAAAACGGTAAAATAGGAGTAGATATTGTAAAAGAAAGGATTCAAAAAGGCGAAAAACTCTTTGATCTTATCTTTATGGATATGCACATGCCTGTAATGGACGGCATAGAAGCGGCAAGACATATATTATTAATGCATAACAAAATTCCAATTGTTGCCATGACAGCTAACATAATGTCAAACGATATGGAAATTTACAGACGCAGCGGCATGAATGATTGTGTAGGAAAACCGTTTACATCACAGGAATTATGGCATTGTTTATTGAAGTACCTTACGCCTGTTAATGAAGGCGATAAGCAAAATAATTTAAAGGATAAACCATTGATTGAAAAAGATGTAGAATTCCAGAAATCGCTGAGGTTATCATTTGTCAAAAGCAGTAAAGATTCATTTACTCAGATAATGGATAATATTAAATCGGGCGATATTAAAAAAGCGCACAGGGTAGCGCATACTTTAAAAAGTAACGCAGGTCAAATCGGGAAAAAATCCCTTCAAAAGGCTGCTGCCGATGTTGAACATAGTCTTGAAAACGAAAAAAATAATTCAGATGAAAATCAGCTAAAATTACTGGAAACTGAGCTTAACCTGATTTTATCGCAAATTAGTCAGGAGTTTCCGGATTTAATGGATGAACAGCCTCCGGCGCAGGATGTAAGTAAAAATGTATCACTGGATTTGGACAGCGCAAAGCAGCTGATTTTAAAATTGGAGCCAATGCTTGATATGGGTAACCCTGATTGCTCTAATTTTGTTGATGACATCAGAAGAATTGACGGAGGAGATGAACTTGCTTCTCAAATCGAGGATTTTGATTTTGAAATGGCTGTAACAACATTATCAAAATTAAAGAAAAACCTTGGAATGGATTAATTGAAAAATTAATAAGTTGCTTCTATTGCGCTTAATTTGGCAATTAAATCCCGGTCCTTATTTTCAATCGCTTTAACAATATCTGCCGACATAGCTGCAAGGAAGTTAATGTCGTATCTGATTTTATCAGTTAACGAAAGCATTTCTGTATAATCCGTTTTTACGGAAGAGCTGTGTTCTTTTAATGTATCAAGCGAATTTGTTATATCAGAACTTTTTGCAGATAACTCTGACAAGGTATCAATCAACTCTGACATTACAGTTGCGAAATTGTTAATTTCACCTGCCATAAGATTAATTAAGCTGCCGGCATCGGTCGATCTTTTAGAAGTTGTCGTGATTCCTGAAATAATATCAGAAAGCGTTTGGGAGATAGTCCTTGAATTCTGCCTTGTAGATTCTGAAAGACGCCTGATTTCATCGGCTACTACAGCGAAGCCTTTGCCGGCTTCTCCTGCATGAGCGGCTTCTATTGCGGCATTCATGGAAAGCAGGTTTGTGTTAGATGCAATTTGACTGATAATCTTGATTGCAGATCCAATTCCGTCAACAGATTCTGAAATGCCATGAACAGCTTCGACTGTTTCTTTCATGGCTTCCTGACCTCTTGCGGCATTTTCGATCATTTCCTTAACAGCTTCACGTTTTTGTTTTGAAAGATCGGAAGTAGATTTTAAAGAGTGCACCATTTCATCTGTAATGGCAGAAGAGCTTGTTACAGCATCCGATTGTATATTGATTCTTTCATTTAACCGTTCAACAAGATCGTGTATGTTTTCAATTATATCCAAAGCCCGTTTTATATGTCCGCCCAATTGGTTGTTAATGTAAATTGTTGTTTTTTTCTCATCTTCCAAAAGCGCCATGTTGTAATGAGCGCAGTTATCGGTTATGTTCAATTTATTAAATATAGCTACCGCCATAGATTTACAGCTTCCGTAACCGCAGGCTGTACAGTCTATGATGTCACTTGCGCTGGTTTTTTTCATGGTAAGATAAACTTCATTTAATTCCCTTTCGTTAGGCTGCTTAACAATATAATTTGCCGACAAATTTTTATATTTTCGATCATAAAGACCGTTTTTCCAAAAACGTTTTAACCTTTTATGATATTTTTTATATAATGATTCCTGTTTTTTGGGATTCAGCTGTTTTTCCAGCATGGCGCTGCGTTTTCGAATCGGGCTTTCAAGCGCGTCCATATTACTATGACTGTTTCCTGTTCCCGGTCCTCCATTACAGCCAAATTCGCAATTTAAGCAGTCTATAAGCAGAGGAAATTCAATATTTGGATCATTCATTACTTCTGCCATTCCGGTTAAATAAGGATATATGGCATGAGTTCCTTCAATTTTTCTTGTAAGCCTTCTTAGACCCGGAATAAAACGTTCAGCAGTATCAAGTAAGCCGCCGGGAGATGAAAATGATACAGCACGTTCTGCAGGAGCTCCCATATATTCATTGGCAGGGAAATCCAATAAATTAATATTTTGCTTTTCAATTTTTTCTTTTAATGCGATCATTGTAACATTGTAATCGCCTAATCCTGTTTCAATAAATTCTCTTTTTTTTGCGATACAAGGTGATATAACGGCAACTTTATAATCACGGAAATTTTTGTAATATTCCTTGATCATTTTTATGGTATGAAGCATCGGGCTGTCTGCCGGAGCAAGATAAGGTATTAATTCCGGATGATAAATTTCTATAAAACTTACGATTGCAGGGCATGGCTGCGCAATTACAACTCTTGGTTTATTTTTTTCTATATGATTGATATATGAAATTACCGTAAGTTCAGCGCCGAAACTTACATCAAAAACAGCGCTAACCCCAAGTGATTGAAGATAACCGTTAATGTTTAAATAAGTGCCGGGAAAAACAGATGCGATTGCAGGAGCTACTATAGCAACAATTTTTTCGCCCTTTTGAATATCCTGGAAAAATAACTCGGTATCATCAATTGGCTTTCGTGCCCCATGATGGCAGATAACAGCACAGTGTCCGCAGCCAATACATTCATCATGATTTACGGTAAGTCTTTCTCCCGAACCATCCATACAATATTTTACAGGACAAGCGGATATACATGCATAACAGTTAATGCATTTTTCTAAAACTATATCAATTACAGGCGCTTGTTTTACCGAGCTGCTCATATTTTTCTCCTATTTTAATTTTAAGTGGTAGCTGAAAGAGCTTTATTTATTGCATCTATCAATTTATCCGGGTTAACAGGTTTTGTAAAAGTATTTACAGCCTTGGAATTTTTTGCTTTTTGCATGAATTCCTGGTCGCTGTTTCCGCTAACGATTAAAATGGGTACATTTAAATAACTTGGAATTTTTTTAATGTCATCCAAAAATTCAAAACCTGAAATATTGGGCATTTCTATATCTAAAAGAACTATATCCGCAATTTCTCTATTTAAAAAAGCTATGGCTTCAGAAGCGGATTTTACAACCCTAAGATCATAATTTGAACTCAGCATGTTTTTATATTCACTGAGCTGCTGAACATTGTCATCAATTGCCAAAATTACCTTTTTATGCGCCATAATTCTCCATCCTTAAATATAAATTAATTGGGGATTTTTTTAAATTTCCCCCATTTCATAAAATTATACTATAAAATCAATAAAAAATCAATGAGTATAATATTTTAACACCAAGGTTGATTTTTATGTTATACTTATAATATAGTAGTTTTTGCGTAATATATGGGGTTTATATGGAAAATTCTGATAAAAATAGTGTACTTATAATCGATGATGAAAGATTTAATCTAGAAGTTCTAAATAATATATTAAACTCTGAATATACCGTTTTAATGACAAAAAGCGGCTCTTCCGGCATTGATATGGCTAATAATTTCCAACCCGATTTAATCCTTCTTGATATTATCATGCCGGATATGAATGGTTTTGATGTCCTTTCGATATTAAAAACATCAGAAAAAACTTGTGATATTCCCGTAATTATTATTACAGGGCTTGAAAGCGTAGAAGACGAGGAAAAAGGGCTTGCTCTTGATGCCGCCGATTTTATACACAAGCCCTTTAGCGCCAAAGTTGTCAAATCCAGGGTTCGAAATCAAATACAGATAATCAATCAAATTAGAGCACTTGAAAGATACGCTCAAATTCAGGCTATTGTAGCAGCGGCGGAAGAAAAGAACAAGTTTTTTGCCAAAATGAGCCACGAAATGCGTACCCCCTTAAATGCTGTAATTGGCTTGTCGGAACTGACTTTAGAGGATGACAGCTTAACTGAAAGCGTACGTGAAAATATCGAAAAGGTATGTAATGCCGGAGATTCCCTTTTGGGTATTGTTAATGATATTTTGGATATTTCAAAAATCGAGGAAGGAAGATTTGAGCTTGTACCTGTAGAATATGATACTGCCGGAATGATCGGCGATACAATCAATCAAAGCATAATGTATAAAAATGAAAAACCCATCGAATTTGTATTAAATATTGCAGATAATATTCCGGCTTTTTTATACGGTGATGATCTTAGGATAAAACAAATTTTAAATAACCTTTTATCAAATGCATTTAAATATACAAAAGAAGGAACAGTTGAATTAAGCATTAATTTTGAACAAGGAGAAGACAATACATTTTATTTTTCCGCTTCTGTCAGTGATACAGGTATTGGAATATCGCAGGAAAATGTAGGCGCTTTATTTTCCGATTATTCACAGATAGATTTGCTGACAAACAGGGAAATTAAAGGAACAGGTCTTGGACTTTCAATTACAAAAACATTAACAGAAACAATGAGCGGAAAAATATTTGTAAAAAGCGAATACGGCAAAGGAAGTGTTTTTACCGTTAAACTGCCGCAAAAGGCTGTTAATAATAAACTTATTGCACCTGATATTATACAAAATCTTAAAAATTTTCATTATAAATCAAGAAAGTTTAATTCTTTTTCCCGGGTTTCAAGAATCATTCTTCCTTACGCAAGAGTGCTTATTGTTGATGACGTGCTTACAAATTTAGATGTCGCCAAAGGAATGTTAAAGCCGTACAGAATGGAGGTTGATTGCGTAACAAGCGGGCAGGCGGCAGTTGACGCTGTCCGTAACAATGAAGTTAAATACAACACCATATTTATGGATCATATGATGCCGATTATGAACGGGATTGAAGCTACAAGAATTATCCGTGAAGAAATCGGAACTGATTATGCCAAAAATGTGCCGATAATCGCTTTTACTGCAAACGCTCTTGCCGGTAATGAAGAAATGTTTTTAAGTAAAGGTTTCCAGGCAGTTATTACAAAACCTGTAGATGTCCAGCGTCTTGACGTTATTGTCAATCAATGGGTACGTGATGAAGAAATAGAGAAAAATATAAAAGACAAGCAAATTATTGTTGACGGTGAATCCATTTTTGACGGACGTACAGGGGAAGACAGGCGATCGGATAAAGGAGACAGAAGGAGAGGATATGACAGGCGATTGCTGGCAAAAAAAATTGAAGGGATAAATATCAATAAAGGTTTGGAACGTTTCGGCGGCGATTGGGATACATTTTTGCAAATATTAAAATCATTTGCAGTGAATACACGATCTGTTATCAATTCAATGAAAGAAGTGAATGATGAAAATTTGGCTGAATATGCGATTATAGTACACGGAGTAAAAAGTTCATGCCGCGGTATTTCGGCTGAAGCTGCAGGGAATCAGGCAGAAGCGCTTGAAAAAGCCGCCAAAGCAGGAGATTTAAAATTTGTACTAGAGCACAATCAGGTTTTACTGGATGTAATTACAGGACTAACCGATGATTTAGATGATATATTTAAAGAAGATGAAGATAAAATTATTACGAAACTTAAAAAAGATAAACCGTATTCCGAAGCGCTGCGTAATTTGTGTGCGGCATGCGGATCTTTTGCCATCGAAGAAATAGAAAGAATCATGAATGAAATAGAAGTTTTTGATTATGAAGAAGACGATAATCTTGCTTCTTGGCTGCGTGAAAATGTAGATCAAATGAATTATTCTGAAATTGTCGATAAAATTTCTTCTATTGTAAATAAATAAAAAGGTTATAAAGACAGGGAGCAAAAAATGAATCATTTCATAAGAAAATGTTTTTACTTTCTGCCGTTTTTGTCTTTAATTATTTTTTTCTCCTGTATAACGGAGTTTCAAAAAGAGCAGCCGCCGGTTATTGTTAATACACCCCTTCAAAGCGTATACATTTTAAAAGACGAAAACAACCGTTATGAGAATATCCGCTCAAGGAGTTTAAGATCGCATGTTTCTGAAATAAAAGATATTCTTGACAGGGGGTATGTGGTTTTTGCGATGCATATTGAAGATCACAAGCCTTTTTTTTATAAAGAAGAAATTACAGGTGAATTAATTGGTTTGGATGTTGAATTGGCTTACGCTGTTGCAAACCGCATGGGTGTAAAGGCTGTGTTTAACAGAAACAACGCAAGTTTTGATGATGTTATAACGGCAGTAATAAACGGACAGGCGGATATTGCTTTAAGTAAACTAAGCCTTACTGTCCGCCGTGCTGAACTGGTTCGTTTTACAAATCCTTATGTAACTTTTAAACAGGCGCTTCTTGTTAATCGTCTTGAATATGCAAAAATCGGAACAGAAAATCAACTTTCGGATTTTATAAAAAATTTTTACGGCAGTATTGGAGTAATGGCTGATTCACTTTATCAAAATTACGCCTTGGACAATTTTCCAAACGCCGATATAAAAACTTTTAAAAGCTGGGACGATGCCGTTAACGCTTTATTAAAAGGTGATCTTTTGGCAGTTTACCATGACGAAGGAGAAATCCTTATGGTTGACGCAAAAAGAAAAGATACATCTGTTTTTTTAAAACCGATTTTGCTCGGTGATAAACGGGATCATTTGGCTATGGCAGTTGCCGCAGGTTCTCCTTTATTGCAGGAATGGTTAAATGTATTTTTGGACGAATATCTTTTACAAAACGGTAAGGATTTTTATCCGGCATTTTTTATTGAACGTCATTTTGGAGACAACCGGTAATGAAAAAAACTTTATTAGGAAATCCATTTATTATTTTATTGGGTGCGGCAGCCGGTGTATTTGCAGGTTTATACAACCAGAAGTTAACAGTATTTCTTAATGTTGATAACAGCCAATTTTTAAAAATACTTTCATTATTAACAGAGCTGTATATTTTTATTTTACAAATTTCCGCTATTCCGGTAATAATCTGCGCTGTAACATGCGGTTTTGGAAGATTAGTTCTTGCAAAAAAAGGCGCAAAAATAATATCCCGTCTGGTTTTTGTCTTTATTGTTTTTATGGCAATCAGCGCAGCTTGCGGAATGGGACTTGGTTTTTTTGGACAACCCGGCTTGGGATTTGACGGAGAAAACGGTGTTTTTTTCTCCAAACTTGTATCATTATACGGAACAGATGGAGCTGGCGGTATATCGGAAGTAATACTTGGTTCAGGCGAATCAGCGCAGCTGCAAAGTGCACAAAGAAGTTTTAATTTTATAATCCCTCCTGTAATTGTAATAGCTGTTTTATTATTTTCAGTTATCATGGGCGCTGCGATTGGAGTTTTACAGGAAGAATCGGCGCTATTGCTTATCAAAGTTTTTACATCATTTTTAAATGCTTTCCAAAAATTGATAAGCTGGATTTTTTATTTTTTCCCGTTTTTCCTTATATGTTTTTTTACGGTTAATATTGCGGCTTTTGATATTCAATTATTCAAGGTTATGTCTAAATTTATTATTTTGTTCATAACAGGTACTGCTTCAATTTTAATTATTTGTGTCATTATCATTCTGATGCGCTGCCGGAATTCTAAGGCGTTTTTAAACCTGGTATCATTATTTGAACCTGTATTATTTGTGTTTTCCGCTCGCAGTGAACTGGCAGCTTTACCTGTTGCGGTTAAATATTTTGAAAAAAAACCGGAGTTTAATTCTGCAATTGTAAATTTCTCTCTTCCTGCCGGTATTACATTGGGACGATTTGGAAATATTTTCTTTTTTGCTCTTAGCGCTTTTTTTACTGCTCAAATTTATGGTGTCATATTAACTCCTTCACACTATCTTTTAATATTTGCTTCGGCAATTTTAGCAGGCTGCGCAGCCGCCGGGATGCCAGGGATTTTAGCGCTTTCAATGCTCGGTATTGTTTT
Source organism: Treponema sp. (assembly GCA_009781475.1). GTDB lineage: Bacteria > Spirochaetota > Spirochaetia > Treponematales > Breznakiellaceae > WQXQ01. Next base: position 11,057 of record WQYB01000025.1, on the reverse strand, counting down.
AAAACCATTAAATCTTCCATTGGAAGCAGTACTGATAATATTTATCGCAGCTGATCCGGTTATCAGCCCGTTTAGAAATCTTTTTAACATATATGTTAATATGGCTGCTTCTGCTCTTATTGTAAAAAAGGAAAAAAAACAGGGACAATCCGGTACGGAAAAAAATAAAGAGAAAAACACAAGCAGCAAAAAGCAGCTTTTAATTTTTATACAGGAAATGCAGAATAAAGTTCCTCTTTTAAACCGTGTTAACGGTTTACCATGCGGGCTTGAAATTTCTTATATTAACGAAATAGGAAAACGGATGAATAGGCAGGTGATTTTTAAAGACAGCTTAAATATGACCTTGCAGGAAATAGAATCTGCGAAAATGAAAGCCGATATAATCGCGGGAGTAATAACAAAAGGTTTAATATCCGTTCCGCCGCCGGGATTTTATCTGTCACGCACCTGGACAACCATAAATAAAAACGGAATTAAAATTAATCTATGTTTTATGCTGCGTAAGCAAGGCGGAAATGAAATCGATGAAATTATTCAAACCCTTGATAAAGAAGATTTCTTTAAATATTTATTAAAATCAATTACTTTAAAGTAATTTCTACAACCGTATCAATCTCATCAGGTAAAGGATAATTGTTGCCATGACCGGGTTTTAAATATAAAAATTCGTGTTCCTTATATTCGCTTAAGTTCCATTCTTTCGGCGGGATGCGTACTTCGCTTCCATCCGATAAATGACGCGCTTTTTCCAATTTGCCTGCCATGTTCATAAGACTGATAGCTCCGGCTTGCGGCTCGTAAATGTGCGCGTAAAGTTTTTTACCGTTTTGTGTGAAACGTCCCCATTCTGGTTTTGGAAAATCTGCTATGCCGCAGTCATAAATACTTTGTGAATTTTTATCCATCCAGTTTCCGACTTCTTCCAGTATCTTTACAGACTGTGCAGGTATTCGCCCTTTTGCATCCGGTCCGACATTTAAAAGAAGGTTTCCGTTTTTGGATACACATTCAACCAGCATACGAATTACCATCGATGCAGGTTTCCAATGCTGGTCTGCCGCGCAGTATCCCCAATTGCTGTTTAATGTAAGACATGCTTCCCACGGCACGCTGTCTCCGGATTCGTTAACGATGCCTGCCGGCGGAACCATTTGTTCGGGGCATGCAAAATCGCCTGCAAAATCCGAAGGGTTATCAGTTAAAATTGTTCCAGATTTTTCTCCCGAACCTTCAAGACGGTTATCAATAATAATATGAGGTTGAATAGACCTTACCATGTTTATTAATTCCTGGGATTTCCAGGTATCACCTGCCATTTTACCGTAAGAAAAATCAAACCACATAATATCTAGATGACCGTATCCTGTTAATAATTCGCGGATTTGTCCGTGCATGAATTCGATGTATCTGTTAGTATCGCGTTTTTCATTACTGTAATCTTTATTTTCACGCATCGGATGATACCAGTCTTCAAAGTGCGGATAATCCTGATGCTGCCAGTCAACGATAGAAAAATAAAGCCCTACTTTTATTCCTTCTGCCCTAAAGGCATCTACATATTCACGGACAAGATCTCTTTTGGCAGGTGTATTTGTCGATTTATAATCTGTTAATTTTGTATCCCAAAGGCAAAAACCGTCATGATGTTTTGCGGTAAGTATCGCGTATTTCATTCCGGCTTTTTTTGCCAACGCCGCCCATTCTTTTGGACGGTATTCCTCGGCTTTAAATTCATTAAAAAATTGCTGATATTGTTCCAGCGGCATTTTTTCTGTGCTTCTTACCCATTCGCCTCTTGAAGGAATTGCGTACAATCCCCAATGAATAAACATTCCAAAACGCGCTTGCCTAAACCACTGTGTACGTTCCCATCTTTCTGTAATATTTTTATTAACCATTATTTCCTCTTTAAACAAGTGTATTATTATTATAGTTGGCTTGTCAATTCAAGATTAATTTATTAAACCTGACAGTGTTAAATAATCAAGTTTTTTTCCGTTTTGATATACACGCATGTTGCCGGAACTTATTTCATCGATTAAAGCTATTTCTCCGTTTACAATGCCAAATTCGATTTTTATATCTATAAGATCAAGACCGCGGCATAAAAGATCGTTTTTTATTATATCGCAGATCATTATTGTTTTTTTATGTATTTGATCATATTGATCCAATGATAATATATTTAATGCTGCAAGTATTTCTTTTGTTATCGGAGGGTCGCCGCGTTCATCATCTTTTATTGTAACTTCAAATATTTTCGGCAGTTTATCGTTTTCGTTGCAGTAAAGTCCGAATCTTCTTATAAAACTTCCGGTGGCTTTGTACCTGACAATAAACTCCAAACCCTTTCCCAAAGATGATGCCGGATATACAATCATTTCATTTTTTGAAATATCAGCATTTACATAATGCGTAAAAATATTATTTTTTTTCAGTAATTCAAAATAGTAAACCGACATTTTTAAGGCAGACGAACCCAATCCTGTTATTGAACCTACAACACTATTGCCTCCGGGGTCTGATTCGCCTTTGGCATTTCCCGTAATTGTATCTTTAAATTTTAAAAGATAATTTCCATCTGATAATTTATACACATCTTTGGTTTTTCCGGATTTTAAAAGTTCCATTTTATCCTCGTTTGATAATTGTAAAGGTTTAGCTCTTTTTCAGCCAGCCTCGGTAAAGGGAATCAGCTCGATCTTGTCCTGCTGATTTAATTTTGTTTCCAATCCGCCTGTCAGCATAATCCCCTTGCCGTTTACAAGAAAGAAGCAGGTTTCATCGCTCATTATAAAATTCTTTAAACCCTCTCCGTAATGAAGACCTAATTCATCTATAAGACTGCGTACATTTGTGCAATTTTTAGCTTCGTATGTTTTTTCATTGTTTGTATATTCCAGTACATTGCCGTAAAAAATTATTTTCATATTTTATTATATATCATTAATTACAAACAAGACAGCTTTCGTTTTGTTTTATTTCGATATGATCGATAATCATACGAAATCCGTCATATAATAAAAGTTTATTAAACGCCGGATTTGGCAAACCCAGTAAATAAATTAAAGCAATATTTGCCTCGATTGTTCCTGTAACCCCTGCTGTAGTACCAAGTGCACTGGTTGTGTCTGGTACTTCTTTTTTTGCCGGAGTTTGCGGATAAATACAATTTAAACACGGCGTAAGCGGCGGATTTGAAAAAAATATACTGCCGCAAAAACCGTTTATGCCGCCGTCAATATACGGTATGGAAAGTTTTACACAAGTTTTGTTAATTATAAAGCGGGTTTCAAAAGAATCAACAGCGCCAAGAACAATATCGTATCCGTTTATAATGTTCGAGGCATTAGTTTCGTTTAAGTGTTCGGCAAAGGTTAGAATTTTTATTTCATTGTTTAAACCGCTGATTTTTTCTTTTGCCGAATCTGTTTTTGGTCTTCCAATGTCGTTTGTATTGTGTAAAAACTGCCGGTTAAGATTGCTTAAAGCTACAGTGTCAGAATCTGCGATGCCAATTCTGCCGACACCGGCTGAAGCAAGATAGGTAATGATAGGGCAGCCCAATCCTCCAGCACCCACCACAAGTACTGAAGACCTGCCAAGTTTTTTTTGTCCTTCATTTCCAATCTGCGGTATCTGTATCTGCCTTGTATATCTTTCATTCACGTAATAGCGCCTCGGTTTTTTCGGAATACTTTTTGATCATCCTGTACGCGGTTTCTTCATCGAGTTTGCCCTGCATACTTGGTGTTTCAAAAAAACGTTTTGGAAGTTTTACCTTTTCCTGTTCAAAACCAAGCGCTTTTTTTATTTCCAGTTTTGTTTTGTAAATACGTTTTCCGATAATACCAAGATCGTCATTTGTTAAATCCCAGCCGATGGAATTAAGTGCATCCAGAATTGTCTGCCTGTCATAAATTTTTCTTGCAAAAAGACACATTACAAGCGAGTTAGTCATACAGCGTTCGCATTCCTCTGCAAAAAGTTTTTCTATATATGCATCTTCGTTAAAGTCCTTCATACTTTGGTCTACGCTGTAGCCGCCGTTGCATAAATGCGAGTGCCTCGCTCCTACCGCAGCGCCGACAAGGGCTCCGTATCCTGTATGATAACCTGCCATTTCGTTGCCGGCGATCTGCATTGCAAAATTTTCACCGCCGTATTTTGAAGCGGCGTAACGGCTGCCTTTACCAAGAGCGCGGTAGAATTCATTAACGCCTGTAGAAAGATATTTAATTGCTTTAATGTATTCTCTGCTTTCGCCGAATTCCAGTTTTACAATTGTATCATCTATGGTTATATGACCATGTTCCAATGCTTCTGTTGCCCACCCAAGACATACGCCTGTACTCATTGCATCCAGCCCGTATTCTTCTACTTCTTCTATGATAGCCAGAATTTCATCTGTTGTTCTTATGCCAAGGAAAGTGCCGAGCGCATATATAAGTTCAAAATCGTAGGCGACGCTGATTGCTTCATATTCATGACCTTTGTCAAACTCTCTGCGGTACATGCCGATGTGAATACAGCCGACAGGGCAGCCCGTACATGACATTTTGCGCACAAGATTGTTATGCGCAAACGCTTCCCCGCTTATTTGGTCTGCGTGTTCAAACGATGTTGCGCGAAGATTAAATGTCGGAAGTGCTCCAGAATTATTTAAAGGAAGAACATTTATAGGAGTGCCGACATCATGATACTTTGCCATACTGTCAGTTTCGGTGCATCTTTTATAAATATCCTTGTAAACCTTAAAATATTGTTTGTCGTTTAATACGGGAATAGAACGGTTGCCGTAAATTGAAATTGCTTTTATATTTTTACTGCCAAGACATGCGCCAAGCCCCATCCTTCCGAAATGGCGGTATGTATCGACGCATACTCCTGCAAAGGCAACGCAATTTTCTCCCGCTTGTCCGATGCATATAATTGTTCTTTTTCCAATTGCTCGCCCGTCGTGATGCTCTCTATCGCGGACATTCTGCCCGACAGTGCTTACAGGCATTCCCCACATGGCTCTAGCATCGCGGATATTTACATTGTGTGTGGAAATAGAAAGATAGCTGTGGTTTTTTGCTTTTCCTGTTAACACTAGTGCGTCATAACCTGCCATCAGCAAAGACATTGCCATTCTTCCGCCGGCGTAACTTTCACCCAGCTCCCCTGTAAGCGGTGATATAAACATAGCGACAGTTTTTGTAAGAACCGGAAAAATATACGCTCCTGATCCTATTGCAAAAATAACAGGCTGCATGGGGTTTAGAGGTTCAAGTTCCGGTTTGATGTTTTCTTTTAATAGAACACTTGCAATGCCGACACCGCCAAGGTAGGGCATTAAATCCTCACGCTGTTCTATTCTGATTTTTTCTGTTTCAAGATCGATATATAAAACTTTAATATATTTTTCGTTAAGCATTACCCGCCTCCTTTGTTTCTACCATCAGAAGACAATTGTGCGGACAATAATGCGAGCATATTCCGCAATGGCGGCATATAATTGGTTTTTTTGTTTCTTCATCGAAATTTATGGCGTGAACGCTGCATGCACCTTCGCACTTGCGGCATCCTATACACTTTTCTCCCTTTAGTGTTACACCGCCGCCGTTTCGTTTTTCCAAAGCATGGCTAGGGCATACTTCCATACATGCAGGTTCGCTGCAGCCAAGGCACACTATAGCTACAAAATTACTTGCCATGCCTCCCGATGTACGAACCTTTATTGCGCTTTTAATAAGAGAATGGTTTTTATGGTTAATTACCGAACATACACTCATGCATGAAAAACAGCCAAGGCATTTTCTCATTTCTTTAGGCTGAAGTACTTTAGGCATTAATTCCCCCGTGAATATTAAAACATTTTACTGGAAATAAATTAATTAATAAAGTACAGTAGTAATATGCAAACTACAGATCTTGTTGCCCAGCTGGTTCTCCAGATAGGCATTATTTTATTTACCGTGCGCTTGTTTGGTTTTTTGGCAAAGAAAGCAAAAATACCTTCGGTGCTTGGAGAACTTTCGGCAGGTGTTCTGATAGGACCCTTTGCTCTTGGCGGCATTGCACTGCCTGGTTTGGGTTTTCCCAATGGCATTTTTCCATTTTCCGAAGCTAGCGGTCTTGCTGTAAGTGTTGAGTTGTACTCGTTTGCCACAGTTGCATCTGTAGTATTACTTTTTGTTTCCGGTTTGGAAACCGACTTAAGATTGTTCCTTCGTTATTCATTAAAAGGCGGATTAATCGGAATTATCGGAGCTTTACTTTCGTTTGCGGCAGGGACATTATGCGCCGCTTTTTTATTAAAATTTTCTGTTTTAGATCCTCGCTGTATGTTCTTTGGAGTAATTGCCATGACATCATCTGTCGGCATAAGCGCAAGAATTTTATCCGAACGCAATAAAATGGATTCACCGGAAGGCGTAACGATAATTTCGGCAGGTGTTTTTGAAGATGTTTTATGGATTATTCTTTTAGCGGTAGTTATTGGAATTTTTTCTGCTGTAAGCACAGGTTCAGCATCAGTGCCGTCAGCTTCAGGAATTTTATTAATGGCAGGCAGGATTTTCGGCATCTGGTTAGGCGCTACGGCTCTTTTATTATTATGTTCCAAGATTCTCGCTTCGTTTTTAAAAATATTTAAAAACAGTATTGAGTTTTCTGTACTTGCTCTTGGTGTGGCTTTTATTCTGGCTGGATTACTTGAAAAACAGGATTTGGCATTAATCATCGGCGCATACATTGCAGGACTTTCACTTTCTAAAACGGATATTGCAGCCGTTATACATGAACGCATTCATTCTTTATATATATTTTTTGTACCGATGTTTTTTGCGATAATGGGTATGATGGTAAATGTCCGCGAAATTATTACACCGCCTGTATTAATTTTCGGCTCTTTGCTCATGGCGGCTGTTGTATTGGCGAAAATGATCGGTAACGGCGCTATGGCTATGATTTCCGGGTTTAACCGTTTGGGAGCATTGCGTATTGGAGCCGGAATGATTCCGCGCGGAGAGGGAGCGCTGATTACATGCGGTATAGGACTTGCAGCCGGAGTAATTAATAATCAGAATTTTTCTGCCGCAGTGTTCATGATTTTTCTGTCTATTATTGCCTGTCCCCCAATCCTTGCTTTAATGTTAAAGATACCCGGACGCGGAACAAGAAAACCTGAAATAGATGATAACAGCGTTTCAGAAAACTGGGTTTTTGAAACCAGAGAAATCGCAGACCTTGTTACAAGCAATATTTTAGCAGAACTTCGTAATGAAGGTTTTTATGTTCAAACGATGAGCAAAGATAAAGGTTTTACCCAGGCGCGTAAAGACGAAACTGCTTTATTTATAACCGAAAAAAATAAATCCATTACAATTACAACTTCCAAAACCGACATGCCGTTTGTAAAAAATGAAATCTACGAAGTTATATTGGAACTTTCAAGCAGTATTGAAAAACTAAAAACATCCGCTGATCCTGCAAAGATGAAAAAGAACTTACTGGATACAGAAGCGCGTACTACAAAAGATATTTTAGCTCTAATAAATCACGGCAGTTTTATTTTGGAATTAAAAGGTAATACAAAAGAACAGGTAATAACAGAACTAGTTGATTCACTTGATGCGCAGGGTAAACTCCTGGATCGCAATCTTGTTTTAGAAGATGTTTTTGAACGGGAAAAAACAATGAGCACCGGTATGGAGCACAGTATTGCCCTTCCTCATGCAAAAACCGATGGAATTACAGAAACTACAGTAGCCATAGGAATAAGCAAAGAAGGAATTAATTTTGATTCTATGGACGGACAATCTTCCCGTGTAATTATTTTAATTGTATCTCCAAAAACAGACTGCGGACTTTATGTGCAATTTCTTGCCGCTGTCGGTTCGATTTTCAGAAACGAAACTTTGCGTGAAGCTGTTATAAATGCTTCTTCGCAGCATGAAGCTATAGAATTGATGACAAAGAAAAAGAGTTGATATAATATAAAAATATAACAGGAGAAAAAATGGTTTGCAGTAAATGTAATGCAGAAATACCACAAGATGAAAATTTTCTTTACAATAGCGAGTTTTCCTGTCCTAAATGCGGATATATTATTAAATCAATATCATCAGTTGATAATAGCCAGGGCATGAAAACAAGACAGGAAATTAAAGCGCAGGCAAAAGCCGCTTTTATTAAACAGTATGGAACCGCTATACTGCTTGTACTTATATATACAGTATTTATTTTAATACAATATTATTTTGAGAGTATATCTGAGAATCAGATATATGATGCTACTCCGCTGTTTTTAGCAATTCCGTTACTTGCTTTGATTATAGTAATTATTATCAACATGACAGGTGAATTTTTCAAGATATACAATAACGAAAAAGCCGCTGTTGGAATGATGTTTTCCGGTTTAAAAATTAATTTCTTCCGCAAACTCGGCGGTATGTTGTGGATGATACTTTGGATATATATATGGATGTTATTACTTATTATTCCCGGTATTGTAAAATATTTTGCATATTATTTTACATCTTATATTTTAGCTGTTCATCCCAAAGTTACCGCTCTTGAAGCGATAAAGATTTCCATGCGCATAACACAAGGTTATAAATGGGAGATTTTTATTTTCACTTTAAGCTGGCTTGGCTGGTTATTGCTTTCAGTGTTAACATGCGGTATCTTGTATTTACTTTATGTTGGTCCGTATTATTTGACCGCCGAAGCCGGCTTATTTTATGAAATGCGTAATAAAGCATTGGCAGACGGCAGGATTACACATGAAGAGCTTGGAATGGAAAAAGAAAGCAGACATGAAATAATAACAGGAGAATAAGATGAAAAAGATAATTTTTGGAATCCCTGTTATCGTTATAATATTTGGTTTATTGTTAATAACCAGTAGTATCTATGCCGCCGGGTCTTCAGATAAAGAAATAGAATATCGCCCGGTAACTCTTACTGTACTTGATGCACAAACAAGACAACCGCTTGAAGGAATAAATGTTATTGTTGTTAATATAATTGGTTATGAAAGATTTTTTATAGCTGATTCAATTTCAAAAAGAATTGTACATTTTTATGAATATACTACAAATGAGAATGGTATTGTTGAAATACCTCAATTTAAATATAGGTTGAATCGACATCACTATATTCATACACAAAGAATCGATTTAAATATCGAGTTAAGAAATAAAAACGTAAGTATTAGAGAACAGAAGGAACAATATTTATCTGGCTATGTTCTTGATGGTGAAGGAAGATTTATACGTTCTCAAAATGAATATAAAGCAGGTGTAATTTTATATAATTGCTATCCAATTTCCCCTGGGCAATCTGAACGATACAGACAATATACTACACTTATGTATAACCGATATACAATTACAGGGAGAATGGATGAGCAAACTCGTTTTCCATCTGAACACGAAGAAGTTATATTTTATCTTGAACGATTTACTGGTACTAATTGATAAATGAAAATAAATTATAGAGTAAAATTACATGATTTTGATGAATTTATATTTTCTTACGTTGATAAAGTAGAGTTAAATAGATGTTTGTCTTCTAAAGATTGGATAATAGAAGAGGAATTACAATACAAATATTTTTCATGTGTGTATTCTGGAAGCGATGAATATATTGCTTATTTTCCGGAAAAAAGTAATAGAAAAGATTATGGTCTTTATTGTAATGAAAAAATGTTTTTTAAAAGAATAAGAGAGAACAGATTAATTTTTTTTAACCCAGATGATGATTTTTCTAAAATTCACTATATGGAATTACTTTCTAAACACGAAATAGATTATTTAAAAAAATTGCATGATTTAGAATTATTTGAAATAGATGGATTAGCAAATATTTATAATGAACATTTCAAATTAGATGATAATCGTATATTAGTTATACGTCATGGTGTTTTTGGTGAATTATTTATGGATATTAATGAATTATTTATTCTTATAAAATGGGAACAGGGTTAAGAAATTATAAAATATTACCACGAAATGTCAGCTAAAATGTATGCTGCGAATTATATAACAGGCGTGAGCGAAAATCCGCGCAGGCGTCAAACCTCAACCGAGTATGACCACTGCTTGGTAAAGCCATGTTTTGAGTGGTCATACGAAGGTTCCCCTCTGATATGGCTGCTTTTCTCAGTAGATATGTTAGTATATCCAGCGTTAATTATAAATTAAAAAAAATTAAATTTGCTGTTTAAAAGATGAAAAAGATAATATTTTTTACTTGCGTTTGATTTAGTTTAATTAATTTAAATAGTGTTATTAATTCCTAAGTAACAGAAATATGGGTGTATATAAGGAATTCTAGTTCGACAATTGTATGAAAATTCACAAAACATATAATGAAGTTACTACTACAATTACAGCTGTTAGTATGATATATAAAAATTAAAAATTATTTACGAAGATATTATATACACAAAAAAATGTTAAAAATCCAACTAAAGTATGAGCGACATCCAACTATAGTTGGATGTTATGATACATCTACAGTTGTATAAAACAGAAAATTTTTAAAATAAATAAAAATATTTTAAAAAAAGTATTGCAATTATTAAAATATGGTGTATATTTTTATCATGATTAATTCGCTAAGGGGAAATTTATGAAAAAGATAATAAGCCAAGCAGTAGCAATAACATTAGTATTTGCCCAGAGTGTCTTTTTCTTTCCTGTTAAGTTATCGAGTGTAGAAGTACAGTTTGTAAAGTTTCCTTATTATTTTAACACATACCCTGACGGTTTGGATATAATAACACAAAATGTAATAGACGAAGCGTTAGAGAGCGTTATACGACATGTAGAAACAGAAATGTTGGAAGTGTATGTACCTTTAATAGCTCCTAGCGAGTCAAAATTGATAACAGCATCTGAAGGAGGTGTTGTAGAGCTTGAAGAAGCCAGGATAATAATACCACCGGGAGCTTTGGAAGAAGATACACAGATTAGTATAACACGCCTATTTTCGACACAGGATACTGAAGAAGGGATAAAAAACGCTACGGTAGCTGGAGGCGGATACAGATTTTTACCCGC
>WQYB01000024.1 GCA_009781475.1 Treponema sp. | reverse complement strand
TGAAAAAAATCTAAACGTTCCGGCACAAGAAAATGTAAACATTATTAACAACGGCAGTGAGCCTTTAGGCGAACGTGCGTGCCGCGGTAAAGAGGGAATAAAATTATCAGATTACGAACTTTATTATCCTACTACTGCGCTTATAACCGCTTACGATATTATCTTCTTTTGGGTAGCAAGAATGATCATGGCAGGATTAGAGTTTACAGGTAAAGCTCCTTTCCGTGACATTTACATACACAGCCTTGTTCGTGACAAACAGGGACGCAAGATGAGTAAATCTTTGGGTAACGGCATTGATCCGCTTGAACTTGTAGACGAGTTTGGCTCTGATGCAATGAAGTTTACACTTGCGTTCATGTGCGCTCAAGGGCAGGATGTCCTTGTAGACAAAGATTCATTTAAACTAGGTTCTAAATTTGCCAATAAAATATGGAACGCAAGCCGCTACATTCTTATGAACCTAGATGAACGTAAATTAATTAATAATCCGCCTCTAATCGCCGCTGACAAATGGATATATTCCCGTTTAAACAGCGCAGCAAAAAATATTCATGAAGCGTTTTTATCGTACCGTTACAATGAAGCCGCTTCCACAGCTTATGAATTTTTCTGGAATGATTTTTGCGACTGGTATGTGGAAGCTACAAAACTTTCTATGAAAGGCGCAGACGATTCGTTATCAGCAAGTGCGGAAAAAGATCGCGCAGCGACAGTTCTTTTGGATGTTCTTGAACAATCACTGCGTCTTTTGCATCCATTATTACCGTTTGTAACCGAGGAAATTTATCAAAAACTTCCGTTGAAGCAGGAAACAAAACTTTTAATCAGCGCCAGTTACCCGCAGTATGATGAAAAACTCCATTGTGTTCAGGAAGAAAAAAACTTTTCATCATTGCAGTCGCTTGTCGGCATGATCCGTACATTAAGAAGTGAATGCGGCATAACACCGGATAAAAAATTGCGTGTATTGCTTCAAGCCGGCACGGAATTAAAAACTCCTTTTAATGAAAATCAGGATCTAATTAAGCTGCTTGCCGGAATCGGCGAATTAATACTGGAAGAAGCTGTTAAAGACAACGTTAAACCTGCAGGCTCTATCGGTATGGCAGGATCAGGTTTTGAAGTATTTGTATACATAGCCGAAGCTGTAGATACAGCGGCATTAAAAAAGAAGTTTACAAACGATTTGGAAAAAGATCGCAAGTATATAGAAAACCTGCAGGTTAAACTTGAAAACGAACAGTTTGTAAAAAATGCACCGCCTCATCTTGTCACAGAACAAAAAAATAAACTGGAAGAAGTTATCCTTCGGACAGAAAAATTCTCAAATTATATAAGGGATCTTTAATGAATTCAGAACAATTGGATCAATTAAGCGGAACCAGGCTAGCTCCATACATCCAGCTTGCCGCATACTTAATCGGAAAATCCCGTGAAGGCGGCGGAAATATGTTCCGCCATCAGCTTGATACAATGGCAATACTTATCGATTATAAATATATTGATCCTGTGTTATTAAAAGCCTCTTTAGTCCATGATGTACTGGAAGATATTCCTGATTTTAATCATAACATTCTATTGTCAATCGATTTTGAAAGCCATGCCGTATATAATCTTGTTATGGAAGTAACACGGCGGCACGGAGAAACAAAACCTGATTTTCTTAAACGTATTGCAGAATCAGGTTCACGTAACGCAAAAATATTAAAAGTTGCAGATCGTATTTCTAACATGATTTCGCTTGGTTTTGTAAATAACCTTAGTTTTGTAGAACGTTATATAAATGAAACGGAAAAATATCTTCTTCCGTTAGCCGAAACTGTCGATCAAAACATGCATATTGAACTTACAGACCTTGTTATATCCAGGCGAAAATACCTTAAAGATTTTAGAATTTTAAGCGGGAACGCACAAGTTCAATGAAGAATTTAAAAAACATGAGCATAAGGGAGCTTAACCGGCTTGCCGATGAAATAAGAGAGCAAATTGTAAGCATTGTTTCGAGTAACGGCGGGCATTTAGCGTCTAATCTTGGAGTTGTCGAGTTAACAATAGCGTTACACCGTGTATTTGATTTACCGAAAGATAAAATTGTCTGGGATGTAGGACACCAGTGTTATGCGCATAAAATCCTTACAGAAAGCAGCCGCCCGGCTCCTTTTTCTACTCTTAGAAAACAAAACGGGCTTGCCGGTTTTCCGAAACAAAGTGAAAGCTCTTATGATTCTTTTAATACAGGACATGCTTCAACTTCAATTTCCGCCGCGCTTGGCATTCTTGCGGCAGAACGCATAAAAAACAATAAAAGTAAAACATTATGTGCGGCATTAATCGGAGACGGTGCGCTTACAGGCGGAATGGCGTATGAAGCATTATCACATGCGGGGCATTTGGGGCTTCCTTTAATTGTAATATTAAATGACAACAAAATGTCCATAAGCCGCAATGTCGGAGGGCTTTCAAAATATTTAAGCCGCCTTTCCATGAAAGAAAAATATCAAACATTCCGCCGGCATTTTGATGCAATGGCGAAAAAAATTCCTTTTATAGGAGAAGCGTTTTTTAGTCTTGTTGTCAGGCTGAAACGAGCGGTAAAAGCGGTATTTTACACAGACAATTTTTTTGTCGATCTTGGATTTGAATATGTCGGACCTATCGCAGGGCATAACATTCAGGCTCTTATAGGAGTTTTGGAAGATGTACGCAAATTAAACCGCCCTGTTGTTATACATGTTAATACACGCAAGGGAAAAGGATACGGATATGCGGAAATTGATCCTGACAGTTATCACGGTGTCGGATCTTTTTCAATCGATAACGGACTTTCCAACGGATGCAGTTTGACAGGCGGCGGACAAGTTAAAAATAAAAGTTTTACCGAAGCCTTTTCCGGTATAATATCGCAGGCTGCAGCCAAAGATGAAAAAGTTACCGCAATTACTGCTGCAATGCAATCGGGTACTGGTCTTTCAGATTTTGCTCAAACTTTTCCAAACCGTTTTTTTGATGTTGGCATTGCAGAAGAGCACGCCGTAACTTTTGCCGCAGGACTTGCTTCCCAGGGATTAAAACCTGTAGTAGTGATCTATTCAACATTTATTCAACGTGCCGTAGATCAAATAATTCATGACACAGCTTTGCAAAAACTGCCTGTAATTTTTGCCCTGGACAGAGCAGGTCTTGTAGGAGCAGACGGCGAAACTCATCAGGGACTTTTTGACATTTCAATTTTCCGCAGTTCGCCTAATATGACAATACTCTGCCCAGCAAGCGAAAATGAAATGAAATTAATGGTGGAATATGCGCTTGAAAAAAAATCAGGTCCTATTATCATCAGGTATCCGAAAGCGTATTGTCCGCAGGAAATTGACGCTTTTTCCATTCCGCTTGAAAACGGGCGCGGAACATGGATAACAAAAAACAGCGTAAATCAAATATGTATAATATTCACAGGAAGTCTTTATAAAGAGGTAATTGAAGCGGCAGCTTTATTAAAACAGCAGGGTATCGAAACAGATTTATATAATCTGCGTTTTTTAAAACCGGTTGACGAAGATTATTTATTAAAAATAATGAACGAATACAAAACTGTTTGTTTTATCGAAGAAGGAATAAAAGAAGGCAGCTTCAGCGAATATGCTGTTTCATTGGCTCAATTATATAAATGTAAAGCTCAAACATTAATTTTAACGGCACAAAACAAGTTTCTGGAAGAAGATAAAGCATTAGGGACAAGAAAAGAACTTTTAGAATTAAACTGCCTTGATGGTAAAGGAATCTCAGAAAAGATAAAAACCGCTATTCACTAATTATTGTATGGCATGTTATAGTTAATAAATGGCAGTTTTACAAAGACTTTATTCAATATATGAGCTTATTCGTCCGGTTTTGGATGTAGCTCTGCTTGCGTTCATTTTATATAAAGGTTATGAATTACTTGAAAAAACACAGGCTCTTCAGCTTGTAAAAGGAGCCGTTTTTCTTGCTCTTGTTTATGGAATTGCCTGGCTTTTTAAACTTACCACCCTTCAATGGGTGCTTACAATAATTGCGCCGGGGCTTTTTATCGCAATTGCCATTGTATTTCAGCCTGAACTGCGAAAGATTTTTATGCGGCTAGGGCAGGCAGAATTTTTCAGTCCTAACGCTACGGTGCATATAGGCAAACTGGACGCTGTCATTACAGCTGCAGAACTTTTATCTCAGCGTAAAAGAGGTATGCTTATTGTATTCCCCCGCAAGAGTAATTTAAAAAGTATTATCGAAACCGGAACCAGAATAAACGCGGAAATTTCATCAAGTTTGATAGTATCTATTTTTGAATTTGACGGACCCCTTCATGACGGAGCTATGGTTATATATAACGGAAGGATAGCGGCTGCAAGCTGTTTTTTACCGCTTTCCGAAAGGCAGGATATTCGAAAAAATTTCGGTACACGGCACAGAGCCAGTCTTGGAATGGCAGAGCAATCTGACGCTGTTGTTTTAATTGTTTCTGAAGAAAGCGGAGCTTTATCCCTTGCGTACGATGCAAGACTTTACTACGATTTGACAACAACAGAAGTTACCCGCAAATTAAAAGAATTACTGGACAAGGGAAACAGAAAAGAAACTGAACAGCAGGAATCTTCGGCGGAAGACAGGGAGGTTCTTGTTGAATAAAGAAAAAATACTTGCGAAGATCATGGAAAAATGGCCTGTTAAAGTTCTTTCATTGGCGGCGGCAATAATAATTTCTGTATCTTACAGAATGAATACGCTTGAAACAAGATTCTTTACTGTTCCATTGCAAGTTGAATCCAGCGAAACGCTGATTCCCGCAAGTTCTTTTCCGGGAGCAGTCAGAGTATCTCTTAGAGGTGAAGTTGACGGCATACAGCCGATTCTTGATGAAGATATTGAAGCATTTATTGATCTTACAAGATACACAGCAGAAGGTAATTACAGGGTTCCGGTACAATTACGGAAAAAAGGAAGCGCGCTTGGAGTTGAACCCTTGGAAATATCTGTTCAGCCTATTGAAATTCTTATGTTACTCGAACAAAGGGTAACCAAAAATATTCCTGTTTTTCCTGTTTTAAGCGGAATAGTAGCAGAAGGTTATGAGTTGACCTACCAATCATTAATACCGGGAAGCGTTACTGCAGAAGGACCTAGAAGTGTAATGGAAGGTCATATTGAATTTAGTACAGAAACAATTAATCTTGACAGAAGGTATGATGATTTTTCAATTATGGTGAATACTGTTAATGAAAATCTGTTAATTTCTATACAAGGAAACAGAATGCTGGAATTCAGGGGTTCTATAAGCCGTATCGCACGTGAAGAGCCTCCAATAATAATCGGATATATTCCTATAGATAATATAGATGGTCAGGATTTGGAATCAACTGATATAACGGAAAGAGAGTAATGATTACAGGAATTGGTATTGATATTGTTCAGATTGAACGTATGGAACATTGGCTTTTAAATTCAAGACTTCTTGAAAGGTTTTTTCATGCGGATGAACTGGCTGTAGTTTCCCAAAAAGAAAAAAACGCCGCTCAAAGCCTTGCTGCAAGGTTTGCCGCCAAAGAGGCTTTTGGAAAAGCGCTTGGAACAGGACTTGCAAACCTTGAACTAAAAGATATTATAGTAATAAATAATGATAACGGAAAACCCGTAATTAAACTGACAGGGACAGCGCTTAAAGCATTTAATAAATCCGGCGCAGACAATGTTCATATATCACTTTCTCACGAGAAAGAAAATGCCATTGCGATGATTGTATTAGAGGGGGCATAAATGAGAACAAGAAAGAAAGTCGAAGAAGAAAAAGAACTAAAAACAACCTTTCAGTCAAAAAAGGAATACGAATGCCCTGCATGCAACGCATCATTCCATAAAGAAGAATTGTTATCAGGAGGCGGCAGATTAATTGCAGGTAAATTGACTGAGGAGCTTCACAGGTTATATGAACCGTCAGCTAAATACGGAGAAATTTTTCCGCTTGTATATCAATCAATCGTTTGCCCTGAATGCTGGTTTACTTCGATGGAAAATGATTTTCCGCTCTTGCCGCCTGATAAAAAAGATTTTGCGCGTAACGATGTTGAAAAACGCATGAAAAAAACTACATTGGTTTTTCCAAATATAAATTTTGGCGAAGGACGCACCCTGATGGAAGGAGCCGCATCTCAATATCTTACATTATATTGTTACGATTATTACAATAAAAACGCTTCCCCTACAATAAAACAAGGACTTGCTGCAATAAGATGCGCATGGCTTTTGGATGAACTTAATAAAAAATTTCAAGGTCAGCATTATGATTGGCTTGGCACTCTTTTCCGCAGGAAAGCCCACTACCTTTACAATGAAGCCTTAAACCGTGAACAAACAGGCAGAGAGACACTTTCGGGAATAAAAGTTTTCGGTCCTGATACTGATAAAAACTATTCATACGAAGGAATGTTATACATGTGCGCATACCTAAGATATAAATACGGACCTGCTGCCAATCCGGAAGAGCGCAAAACATCATTGGAAGATGCAAGGCGCACAATTGCCAAACTTTTTGGTATGGGAAAATCATCCAAAGACAAACCCGGCGCGTTCCTTGAACATGCAAGAACCCTTTATGATACGATTAATAAGGAATTATCAGAAAACTTTTCATGACCAGAAACATTAAACTTACAGTTGCATACGACGGAACAGACTTCAACGGCTGGCAAAGACAGGAACATAAAAAAAAAACCGAGCGCACTGTACAAGGCGATATAGAAAACGCACTTAAAAAAATTCACGGCAAACAAGTAAACCTTACAGGCTCTGGCAGAACTGATTCCGGTGTTCATGCCGTGGGACAAATTGCAAATTTTTACACAGATATGGAAAACATTCCGGCAGAGCGTTTCACACAGGCATTAAACTCCTACCTAACACACGATGTGCGTATCCTAAATTCCTGTCTTGCAGATAATAATTTTCACTCCCGCTTCAGCGCAAAATCGCGTCTTTACCGGTATCAATTTACATGCAGTTCATCCGGTTATTCATCTGCTCTCCCGCATGAAAACCGTTATAACCTGCATTTATACAGAACACCGCGCCTTGACCTTCTTAATGCCTACGGAAGACTTCTGTTAGGTGAAACTGACTGCGCTCTTTTTGCCTGCGCCAAAGACAGTTCTCTTTTAAACGGAAGGTCTAGTAACCGTTATATTTACAGAGCTTACTTTTATTTTGAAAAAGATAAACTTATTTTTGAAATCTGCGCTAATTCATTTTTGCGAAATATGGTAAGATCTGTTGCAGGTACTTTTCTGCACTACGAAGAAATCGAAACCCCGCCGCAAAAAATGCGGGAAATAATAGCCTCCGGTAAAAGATCCCTTGCAGGCACTACCCTGCCTGCACACGGACTTTTTCTGTGGCATGTGGAGTATTAAAAATAACCGTTAAAAACCAGCGAATAACTCGGGTAAAGAAGCAAGTATAAATTCTTCATAAGAAATACCGCTTTTACCTATAAGTATTAAACGTGCACCCGGAAAGCGGGTTAAAAATAATTGCCGGCTTTTAGCATTGATTTTTTCTGTGTTGCTTTTTACTTCTATTCCAAATATTTTTTTTCCGTATTTGACCACAAAATCCATTTCGGCATTTTTTTCACGCCAGTAAAAAAGTTTTATATCAGGGAATTCATTTGCTTGATTAATTAAATATGCACCCACAGAACTTTCGATCATATGACCCCAAAAAACCGGATCACTTTGAGCTTCAATAAATGATTCTGTTCGTAAAGAAGTTGTTAAAGCTGTATTATAAACCTGTAATTTTGGTATTGATAATTTTTCGATAATTGGCTTTTTACTGTATTTATTTAAACCCGCAATGAGACCCGCCTGTCCAAGAAGTGTTAAATAGCGGGCAAGTGTTGTTGTGTTTCCCGCATCAGTAAGCTGTCCAAGCATTTTATTGAACGAAAGAATAAATGCGCTGTATTGCGTACCAATTTCAAAAAGCTGGCGTAACAAAGCAGGCTTCGATATTTTTGTTGTCATTAAAATATCCCTGCTTAAAGATGGTTCTACAACAGAATTTCTTATATAATTTTTAAAACGGTTTTCGTTTTTTACAAGATCAGCAGCTCCCGGATAACTGCCAAACCATACATACTGCCGTGACGTAAATGAAAATGCTTTTTTCATTTCTGAATATGTCCAATGCCCCAAATAATTCATTTCAAAACGTCCTAAAAGGGATTCGGATAAACCGTCTTCAAGTAATAATCTTGATGAACCCAGGATAATTAATTTAAGTTTACAGCCATCGGCTGTATCCCTATCCCAATTTTTTTTAACACATTCACTCCAGTTGCTTATTTTCTGGATTTCATCGATAAATAAAACAGCCTCTTTTGCTTTTTTAATCTGCATTTGAAGCCGCAAAGACTCCCAAATTTGATCTATCCAAACAGAACCAACTTCTGCAGTATCATCCGCTGAATGGAAACTTGAAAATATTTTTATCTCTTTAAAAAGCTGGCGGACAAGCGTAGTTTTCCCGGTTTGCCTTGGACCTGCAATAACCTGTATAAACTTGCGTTTTCCCTTAATCCTTTCTTCCAGAGTCTTAAATAATGCTCTTTTAAATTCCATGAAAGACCAACCCCTTTTACTCAATCTACTGAGTATTTTTACTCAATGAATTGAGCAAAATTACTCAGCTATAATAAATATAATATATTTACTTTATTTGTCAAGAGTAATAAAGGAGTTTGTCATCATTGACAAAACATGGATTTTAATTTATTATATTTCCAATGAATAAAAACATAAAATTGCTTTTTTATTCTTTTTTAGTATTATCCTTTTAAATAATTGTCAAAGTAATGAAAAAATCAACAATAATACTGGAAGTGAATATTTTGATGAGGTTATAATACAAAGTATATCTTTTCCAAGTTTTTATAGCGGCGTTTTAGCAACTGCTGTAGAAATTAACACGATAAATAAAAACAATGAAAATATAAAATATTATTCGTTTTATTCAATAGGAAAAACAGATTATTTATCACAATTAATAACAGGAAAAAAATATATTTTTTATTATGAAATGAAAAATCACAACTTTTCTATACTGGCAGGAGAAAATATGGAAAACATAGGTACGGTAAGATGGTTGTTAGATTATTCGTTATTAGAATAAAAACTCATGATGCAACTGAGCATTACCGCATTCTATGAATATTGGCATCAATATCCCTTCTTCCCGCAGTATTATTCCGTATATTTCCTCCGGTTTGGATAAAAATACCGCCATTAAATACTAAAACACCGCCTACTGCACCACTCGCTCTATTTCTGGTAATCGACCCGCCTGACATTTCAAACCTGGCATCGCTGCTTACAAATACACCAGCAGCCATTTGCGCACTATTTTCGGTAATATTTCCGCTATTCATATAAAAAATTGAACCGTCACTTACAAAAACTCCGCAATCATTATTATTTCGCACTTCTCCGCCATCCATAATAAAAATTGCTCCTTCATTACTAACAAGTACACCGAATTTAATATTATCTCTTACAACAGCACCTTCACCTAAAGTTATTTGCGCTTTTTCAAGAACATATAACCCGACACCATATTCACCTGAACCTCCTGATATTTCAATATTTTCAAAACGAATTTTTACATTATCCGTTGACATAACAGCATAACTTGTACCTAATGCAGACAAAACTGCTCTTTCAGCTCCTCTGGCATTTTGCTTTCCGGTTATCAGAATTTCTGATTGATTATTAGCGGACAGAAGAAAAACAGAAGAACGATTGCCGCCTTCACTGTTAATATCCAGTCTTCCAATAATTGTTATTGTACTTATATTGTTTTGAACAGAACGAGACAAAGCAGCAGATAAGGTCTTCATCGGCATTGTTTCGCTTAAACCAGTATTTTCATCATTACCTCTTGCACTAACATAAATAATGTCTTTTGCAAAAATACCTGTACATATAATACAAGTTAATAATAATGTTAAAATCATTTTCAAAATTTTTCTTTCCATAGACCTTATAATACCATGATTTTTAACTAATATCCATGTTCCAGCAAATATTCTTTACTCCTGCCGTAAAATTCTCCCTTTTTAACCCTTGACAAAATTGAAAAAAATCCCTATTTTTCAATATAGACGAAAAAATCTGGTCGGCATGGAAAGTTGCCGCGCCGTGAAGCCCGGCGCAACGATTCCGAAGGGAGGCTGGAAGGAATATATTGATAGGAAGCAATGTTGTCATCGGCGGGATTAGTAAATCCTTCGGTGATTTCGAAGTGCTCAAGAATGTGAGCCTTGAGATAAAAAAGGGAGAGTTTTTTTCCCTGTTGGGACCGTCAGGATGCGGAAAGACAACTCTGCTGCGCATAATTGCCGGTTTTGAACACCCCGATAAAGGAACTCTCACCCTCGACGGAGACGATGTACTTTCGTTACCTCCGAACAGACGCCCTACGAATACTGTATTCCAGAATTATGCCCTTTTCCCGCATTTAACTGTTTTTGAAAATGTTGCCTTTTCCCCAAGATTAAAAAAAGATTCCGCTTCACAGATAAAAAGCAAAGTAGAAAGGTATTTGGAACTTGTGCGCCTTGAAGGGCACGCCGACAAAAAACCAAACCAGCTTTCCGGCGGCATGAAGCAGCGTGTAGCCATTGCCCGCGCTCTTATAAACGAACCCAGAGTATTATTGCTTGACGAGCCGCTTTCCGCTCTGGATGCTAAACTTCGCCAGCATATGTTAATCGAACTTGACCGAATCCACGATGAAATCGGCATCACTTTTATTTATGTAACACACGACCAGCAGGAAGCGCTTTCTGTATCAGATAGAATTGCCGTCATGAACCAGGGTGAGATTCTGCAAATCGACACTCCGCATGAAATTTACGAAAGCCCTGCGACAAACTTTGTTGCAAAGTTTATCGGTGAAACAAATCTGTTCGACGGTATAATTAAAAAAGTAGAAAAAGTAAAACTTCACGAGTTTGAAGGTGTTACAGAATACATGGCAGAAGTTGAAATCCCCGAACTTGGTTTAATTAAAGTTACCGATGTTGATGAAATTCATGCAGGTCAAAAGGTGAGTATCACCGTAAGACCGGAAAAAATCGAAATTACAAAAGAAAAACCCGCAACAAGCCGTTATGACATCAATCTTATACAGGGCATTGTTGACGAACCTATATACTCCGGCTTTCAGACAAAATTTTACGTGCAAACAGACAAGGCTTTAATCCGTGTAATAAAACAACACGCAAATTATTCTGACGAAGGACCTGACATCCGCTGGAAAGATTCGGTATATCTTTCATGGAGCGCCGTTGACGGTTATATTGTCGAGGTGAAGAGTTGAACATAAAAACCGCGCAATTACGAAAAAATCTAGGCACACTTTATTCGGCTCCCATGGCGCTTTGGTTTACTCTCTTTTTTCTGGCTCCTATTGTAATAATTATTATTTTCAGCTTCCTGAAAAAAGGATTACACGGCGGTGTAATACAGCAATTTTCACTTGAAGCCTACCGTTATCTTTCAGATCCGGTTTTTTTAAGAATAACTTTCCGTACATTGGTAACGTCGGTAATTGCAACAATTATAACGATTTTAATTGCGCTGCCGTGCGGATATGCTATAGCAAGAAGCAAACATCAAACTTTATTTTTACTTTTAATTATTACTCCATTTTGGACTAATTTCCTAATCAGGGTTTTTGCATGGATAAATATTCTCGGCAATAATGGTTTTATAAATCAATTACTGTTAAATCTTGGTATA
This sequence comes from Treponema sp., assembly GCA_009781475.1. Lineage (GTDB taxonomy): Bacteria > Spirochaetota > Spirochaetia > Treponematales > Breznakiellaceae > WQXQ01. The sequence goes on along the minus strand of WQYB01000024.1, from coordinate 20,519 downwards.
ATTAACGATTATCTTCCGCTTATGTATAATCAAAATGCCGTAATTCTTGTTTTAGTCTATATGTATTTACCGTACGCAATTTTACCTTTATATGCAGCTATCGACAAGTTTGATTTTTCTCTTTTGGAAGCCGCACGCGATCTTGGAGCGAATAAATCAACATCAATGATCACAATACTTCTTCCGAATATTAAAGGCGGTATTTTTACTGCTGTTTTATTTACATTCATTCCAATTTTCGGCGCTTATGCCGTTCCTCTTTTAGTCGGCGGCATGGATTCATACATGCTTGGAAATGTTATCGCAGATCAGTTATTAAAATCGCGTAACTTACCCCGAGCTGCTGCAATTTCACTTGTATTAACAACTCTTACTACCATCGGCGTTATTATGATGATTTATATGCAAAAAAAAGAATCTACAAAAAAAATAGAAGCGAAAGTACGTAAAATTGAGGAGGTTGTGCATTGAGCCGAAGTTTTTTAACAAAAATAATCACCTCTATAAAACCTGATCATCACTCTACCTTGCACGGAGAGGCTTCAAGGCATGCAAAACGCGCATACAAACCCAAGTTTTCAGTTTCACAAACAGTGTTAGCTATAACTTTAGTTTTTCTTTTTCTTCCTTTAGTTGTCCTTGTTATTTATTCTTTTAACGGTTCTACCAGCATGTTATGGACGGGTTTTTCTTTAAGATGGTATGAACGCCTTTTAACAGAACGCGGACTTTGGACGGCATTGCGAAACAGCCTTGTAATTGCGCTTTCATCCGCCGCAACAGCAACAGTAATCGGAACCATTGGCGCTATTGGGGTTGCCTGGTACAAATTTAAAACACGCAGTTATGTGCAAACAATATCTTTTCTGCCGATGATTCTTCCGGAAATTATAATCGGTGTTTCGCTTGCAATCTTTTTTGCCGGTGTTCAAATAAAACTGGGTCTTTTAACAATTTATATTGCTCATACAACTTTTAATATTCCGTTTGTATTTTTAATGGTAATGGCAAGGCTTGAAGAATTTGATTTTTCCATAATAGAAGCGGCGGCAGACCTTGGAGCAAACGAAAGGCAGACACTTGTTAAAGTAACTCTACCCATTTGTATGCCGGGCATCATTTCCGGTCTTCTGACAGCAATTACCTTATCACTTGAAGATTTTGTTATTACGTTTTTTGTTTCGGGACCGGGTTCCTCTACCCTGCCGGTGTTTATTTATTCGGCAATTACACGCAAGGGCGGAATAACGCCTCTTATAAGCGCTTTATCGGTAGTAATGATTCTGGGAACTGTTATTCTTTGCATAATGCTAAGAAAATTTTTAAAATATATTGCTGCAAAATAAAAATATTTTAAGGAGTTTTAAAATGAAAAAAATTGTAACACGATGCGGATTTGCAGGTTTGGCGGCGCTTATAATGCTCGTCATTATTTCATGTGATTCAAGAGAAAAGCTGTATATATACAATTGGACATATTATACGCCGGATTCTGTCATAGAGAAGTTTGAAGATGAATTCAATGTAAGAGTTATATACGATGAATTTGCATCTAACGAAGAAATGTACGCAAAACTGCGTACCACACAGGGTAAAAACAGCGGATACGATGTGGTATTCCCTTCCAAAGATTTTGTTCCGATCATGATACAGGATGGTATGCTGGAAAGAATAAATCATTCATTAATGAAAAATCTTGTAAACATCGATCCTGAAGTTTTGGAAAAAGCGGATTATGATCCTAATATGTTATATTCTGTTCCGTACTTTTACGGTGCGGCAGGAATTGCAGTAAATACTGCAAGGGTTCCTGTTTTTGAAAAAAGCTGGTCAATTTTCGCAAGAGAAGACCTTAAGGGACGCATGACAATGTTAGATGACCTTCGTGAAGTAATAGGCGGAGCGCTTGCATACCTTGATTATTCTGTAAATACTTTAAACCCGTCAGAAGTCGCGGCAGCTCGTGATCTTATCAACTATTCATGGAAACCAAATCTTGTAAAATTTGACGCTGAAACATTCGGCAAAGGATATGCCAACGGAGAGTTTTGGGTAGTACATGCTTTCCCCGAAGCTGTATTTGAAGAAATTGCCGATGATGAACAGCTTTTAAGAAACACTGTTTTCTTTTTCCCGCAGGAAGGCGGTCCTTCATATATCGATAATATGGTAATAATGAAGAATTCCAGAAATGTTGAATTAGCGCATAAGTTTATCGACTTCATTCATAGACCTGAAATATATGCGGAATTTGTCGATGAATTCCGTTTACCGGCAACTGTTAACATTCCTGCAAGGGATTATGTCAGAGGAAACCCGGCATATTCAGAAGCTGACTTGTTTAATACAGAACTTGTTGGTTCTGTAGGTGATGCTCTTGAACTTTACACCGATGCATGGTTTAACCATATCCGGTTTGCCGAACATGGAGAGCCAATACCGGTATGGGTTTGGCTTATAATCGGCGGTATAATTGTCATAACCGGCGGTATTATAGTTCTGGTTGTTTTAAAACGCAAAAAGTAGGGCTTTACATTATTTCCCCTTTTTGGTACATTTTTAAATATACCCGAAAGGGGTTTTTTTTGAAGGAAGGATAATATGTCACGGAGTTGTGATATTTGCGGAAAATCTACTATTACAGGCAATAAAGTAAGCCATGCCAAGAATCGTACAAGACGTACATGGAAACCCAATCTTTTAAATATAAAGACTGAAGTAAGCGGGACAACCATGAAGCTCAAAATATGTACAAGATGTCTTAAAAGCGACTACGTCACCAAAAAAGTCTAAAACGGCAGCAATGCTGAAGGTGACAAAACCGGAGTCTGCCATTGCCTGATCCCGGACTTTTACAAGCTATAGATTATATTCTCAATAAAAGTAATGAAGCCAGTATTCAAGCGCTGGCTGAAGCTGTCACAAGGCGGCGGCGTGATTTAACTGTTTTTGATGCACTGGGAGAAATGCCAGACCCAACAAGAATGGCAAAAGAAATAACCGACAAGATAAATACAGGGATTAGCGGCGGCATTGAATCAATGAGAAAGTCTGTTCAGGAAATGATAATCAAATTATTACGTGAACATGCGCCTGAACTAAACGAAAAACAGATTAACGAACTTTGCCAGGCATGGCTTCCTGACGGGCTTGGTTCAAAAAAAGGAGTCAGCGGAGATTTTCCGCCTGATGTGCTTTTATCGATGGTTGAACAGTTTGTATCTTTTTCCCACGGCGAAATGAATGAATCGGTAGATAAAAACTTGCGCGATCAAATGGGTGCTTGGCCTCAAAGGTACTGGAACTCTTTTCCGCCTGTAGTCCGCCAAATTATCACAGATTATTTAAAAAATAAAATATCCGATAAAGACTTTAGGTCTCAAATAAAGATTTCTTTAGGAATATAGAAATTATTACCAAAAGAAATTCACACAGAGGCACAAAGGCACGGAGTTTAATAAAATATGACTTCCCTAACTCCGTGGGCTCTGTGTCTCCGTGACTCCGTGTGATAAAATTCTCAAATTAATATTTGAACTCAGAGTCTCCTATGAACTCGCGAAGGATACTTGTGCCTGGTACATATTGCGGAGGAATCGGCGCGAAGTTTTCAAGGAACGCCAAAAGACGCACTGCTTCGGCGTATTCCCTTTTTCCAGGTTTTACCGCGCGAAGTAACGGATCGGCGTAATATTTTAAAACAGAAAGTTCATAATCCAGCGCCGAATTAAAAGCGGCATCTGCAGTATTTTGAAACGGGAAAATATGCTTGCGCTCGCCTGATTGAACTTTCGGCCACATTTTTAAAGTACCTGCCGCTTCCATTCCCCTGAATTGCGAATCACGCACCATGCGCCGCAGTAACCTGTTATCACTTGTAGGGATTCGGTTGTGATCATCAAGATTAAGCTGGGTAAGAGCCGAAATATATACTTTAAATTTTGTACTGCGGTCGATTGTATTTGTAAGAGCGTCATTAAGCCCGTGAATACCTTCTACAATTAAAATGTTGTCGCTTTCCATTTTAATTTTTTTACCGCCGCCTTCTTTGCGGCTTCCTGTTTTAAAATCATAAACAGGAAGTGTCACTTCTTCGCCTCTGTATAAAGCCTGAAGCTGCTGATTAAGAAACGGAACATCAAGAGCTTCAAGACATTCATAATCAGGCTCTCCCTTTTCGTCTTTCGGAGTTTCGGCTGTTCCTCTGTAATAATTATCAAGGCTTATTGCGATTGGCTTTAAACCTAAAACCATTAATTCAATTTCCAGGCGTTTTGCGCTTGTTGTTTTTCCTGAACTTGAAGGACCTGCAATCAAAACCATTTTTATTTTATCTTTCTTTTCAAATATCCGATCTGCAATGTCTGCCATCTTCCTTGCCTGATGAATTTCTGCAATCCTTATATAATCCGAAATTGTTCTTTTTCCTACTTTTGAATTTAATTCTCCTACAACTCTTACTCCGATTATTTTCCCCCACTTTTTATAATCATTGTAAACTTTAAATATCTGCGGCTCATCTTTAAACGGATCGATTGTATCTCCCCTTCCTATGCCGGGAAAACGCAGAAGAAAACCATCTCCGTAAGGCGTCAATTCAAAAGAACAAAGAAGCCCTGTCCTTTCAAGCAATGGCTGCACATACATATCCATGAAACCCTTACATACATTTACTTTTATAAGCGGAGTACTTCTTTGTTCCAGCAATAAAGCAGTATCCATTTGGTTATTTTCCTTAAATAACTGCAAGGCTTCTTCGTAAGAAATATATTTAAATGTTATCGGCAGATTTTCTTTTACGATATTGCGCATTTCATCTTCGAGTTTTTTTACATCGCTGTCTTTCGGTTTATCACCTGAACTTAAAGTGTAATAATAACTGCTGCCAAGCGAGTGTCCGACATACACACCATCACTTGGAAATATTTTCTTTGCAGCAATAGCGAGTATAAATGAAAGTGTACGCCTGTAAATCATAACCCCTTCGGGTGAATCCAATGGAACTGCTTCCAGCGCTGCATTTACAAGCAAGTTTGTACCAAGGGGGCGAATTTCGTTGTTTTCCCTTATTGCTGCAATATTAGCAATAGGGATTCCGAAATTATCAAGAAGAGTTGACGCTTTTGTACCATAAGCGCAGGTCACAGTTTTATCACTGTCAATAAATTTTATTTGTATACTATCCATGTTATAATTATAGCATATTTATTAAAAAAGTAAAATAAATTGTAGTTTTTATCTTTTAAACACTGCCAAACTTTCAATATGTGTTGTTTGAGGATAAAAATCAAAAAGTGTAAGTTTTTCCAAATTGTAACCGCCGTTTATAAGCACTTTAGAATCACGGGCAAGTGAAATAGGATCGCAGGAAACATAGGCGAGAACCGGTATATCATTTTGCGCCAATGATAGTGCCAGTTTAAAATTAAGCCCTGATCGCGGCGGATCAAGTACCGCAAAACTAAAACTTCCTTTTTCTTTTTTATTTAATAAGTTTTTTTGCCAATCTGTATCCCGCAATGCAAAAATTTCATGTTTTATTCCTTTTAAATTTTCATGGGCTATACTGACAGCGGTTTTATTTTCCTCCGCAAGAATAACATACGGGAACTTTTCTGCAAGAAACATAGCAAATGTTCCAACACCACAGTATAAGTCCGCCATTGGCAAGGCTTTATCGATCTTGTTATGTGTGTCTGTTATCTTTTGCAGTTCCAAAATTAATTTTTCCAGCATAGTACAATTACTTTGAAAAAATACGCCGCTTTCAACTATTATTTCTTTATCAAGTAAAGTAATCTTTGCGCGTTGAATATCACCTTCACTCATTAATAAATCATCTTTGGAAAAAACCGTAAACCTGTCCTTATCAGGCGGTAAGGTTATATTTTTTCCTTTCAAAAATTTATTAATACCGCGGACGGCGACAGGACATTCGGTTATTGTTATTATGTTAACACCCGTTTTTTCTTTTAAACCAAAACCAATTTCATCCGCCTTTGCTTTTTGTCTTAAACAATGAAACTGCATCCTGTTTCTGTATTCCCAGGGAGTTGAAGGAATAACTTCTATCTGCGGCGGATCAAAACCGCCTATTCGTAAAAACGAATCTTTCAGTATCTTTTTTTTAATATCAAGCTGAGTTTGATAATCGATATGCTGAAGATTGCATCCGCCGCATTTTCCGTAAAAAGCGCACTTTGGCTCTATTCGTGCCGGTGAAGGTTCGATAATTTCCAAAAGCTCTGCTCTATTCCATGTTTTATGCTCTTCGGTAATACGGCAGTGGATAGTTTCAAAAGGAGCGCCGCCTTCGATAAAAACTGGTTTCCCGTCGATACGAGCCAAAGCATCTGCGCTTGATGTGATTGACTCTAATTGTAATTTGTAAATATCACCAACAGCCATAAACATATTGTACTATAAATATGTATTTATTTGAAAAAAACTATATAATATGAGTATGTCCACAAAGTCGGTTACTTTGCGGACATACTCCGCATTTTCATATGAAAATGCATAAAATAAGGAAGTCAGTCTATAATGTGTCTACATTATAGACTGACACTAAATAAACAATGAAATTTTTCCTTTTACTTTTTATTTTAGTACCTGTTTTTTCGCAAAGTACCGATCGTGAACAGGGACTTATAACAGGCGACCCGTATTGGCGGCAGGCGCTTGGAGGAGCCGTTCTTTCATTGCCGTCTGTTCAGGCTCAATCGGTAGTTGTCGCTTTGGACGGAGGAAACATAAGAGCATACTCTGCAATAGGAACACCCATGTGGAATTATTCTGCAAGAGGAAGAATCAGCCCCTATGTTACACGATCAAGAGAAGGTACTTCTTATTTATCAAGAACGAACGGCACTTTGATAGCGGTCAACCGCTCGGGGCGTGAATTGTGGCGGCGCAATATGGAAGAACCTTTGTGTGCAAGAGTAGTCACAGGCTGGGACGGAAGAATATTTGCGCCAACTAACGGAAAAATTTATTGTTATACTGCATCGGGAACACGCTTATGGACAAGAACGCTTGAAACACCTTTTTTAATCGCGCCGAAATTAAACAGAAGCGGCGGAATAATATTTGCTTTAAATAATAACGAAGTATATCAGGTAGATCATTTCGGTAATGCTCATGTTTGGATGTTATCCAACACACCTGCTGTATTGGTTTCTGCCGAACACCGTCAAGTTTTGGTTTTATATACGGATGGATCGATGGAGATGCTTGCAACAGCCGAAGATTGGTACATAGCAGCGCAGGGTTACTCTGAAACAATAACACTGCCAAGACTTCCGGCAAGACCTATAGCGGCAGCTGCAAGAGATAATAATATCGCGATAACTTTAACTGACGGCAGGGTTACACTGCTTTCATTAAACGAAAGACAAATACTATGGACTGCCGACAGCCACATAAGAGAAGCGCCTAATAACAGAAGCGGCGCAGAAACAGAGATTGAAATGCTTTTTGACGAAAGAGGCATTTATTTATTAAACAGAAACGGAGCGACAGGGTTTTCGCATAACGGCAGAAGACTGTGGTTTAAACTCTTGCAAAACACAGCGGCAATACCGGCATTTGGAAATGACGGCGTATTATATTCAGGCGGAAGCGACTGGATTCTTTATGCTTACAAGGTTGAAGACCGAATTCTAACGGAAAGAAACGCTCTTTACGGACCTTTGCCTGACGGTTCATACGGACTTGGAACCCCTCAGCCGTATTTAACCATTGACTTGCCGTTAAATGAATTTGAAACAAGATTTAAACTGGAGCAAATAAACGCCGCTTTAGACGCAGGATTTATAGGAAACAATGAATCTTCCTGGAAATCATTTTTGCTTTCCGTTTCAGCGGGAAATCATCCCATACAATCCAGGCTTAATGCTTTAAATCTTCTTGGAAAAATCGGATCACAGGAAACAATCCCGTGGCTTGTAAATATTTTCCGCAACGACAACGAACCTTTAATAAGAGCGGCAGCGGTAACGGCTATAGGAGAAATCGGCGTTGACCCGCAGGGAATTGCCATTCAAACATTTCTATTTACATTAATTCAAGGAATTAGAGACGACCAAATTCTAATCGCTTTAACATCGGCTACAGGCGCTTTATGCCGCTTTTCAGGTCCTCCTTTAAGTGAAACAGGTATCAGAATTTTAAACTTACTCGCCGCTAACAACCAGCCTTCTCTTGTCAGAAGACAGGCAAACAGGGAGCTGGATTCACTCAGATAATGGTAGTTTTAATGAAATTCCTCTATTCCATATTCATAAAAAGTGTATTATAATTAAACATTAGGAGTCTCATTGTGAAAATGCCAAAAATCAGATTTTTATTAACAATAATCATTTTAGCCGGTATAACCTTTTCGGGTTTTGCTCAGGTAGACAGGGATGAATTACAGGATCTCCCGCCGGTTGTTTTTATCAATTATGAAGGTCCACACGCATGGGTGAACACAAGGGAAGAAATACGTCAAATCGGCGTCGGTCTTGGGCAGCAGATTAACGAAAGGGAAAGAGGTATTGCCGGTTCCCTGGATGCGATGTCCTACGAAGAAAGAAGATTACATTCATATAAATTTGAAATAGGCGCTTTAAACCGCTACTTTGTAATTCATTGTGTATCCGGTCCTGACGGCAATAAATTAGACGCCGACATTTTAGGTCTTGGCGTTGATGCTGGTGTAGATCATATCCGAAACCTTCGTGTAATAATTCAGGGTTATTTACAATCAGCATATAATTACAGTGCAAGCGATGCGCTTTTATTGGCTGAATATATCACAGTTTACAATGCTGTTTACCGCGGTAATTGGGATTATTTTACAAACCGTTATAAATCTATGGTTGTAGATAACCTTACAAGAGAGAGAGCCGGTTTATCTATCCGTTATGATGAGTGGCCCGGAAGAACATTAATTGTAATTCCGCTTGGAATAGGCGGTTTAAGTTCGGTTGATACATCCACTATTTCTGACAGCAGAGTTATCGAAGAAATGCGAAGAGAAGATGATCAGAGCATTACACAGCGTCAGGATATGGTTGACTTAATGGAAAGGGAAGCTGATGAAGCTGAACGGCGCGCACAGGCTGAACGCGAAAGAATCAGAGAAGAAGAAAGAAGATTAGAAGAACAACGAAGACAGGCTGATGAAGATAGGCAGCGTCGGGAAAATGAAAGCCGCAGAATACAGGAAGAACAGGAACAAAGAAGAATAACTGATGAAGAAGCACAGCGAAGACAGGATGAACTTAACAAACAAGCAGAAGAAGCACAGCAAAGAGAACAGGAACGCCAAGATCGGGAAAGAGAATTACAGCAACAGCGTGATGATGCGCAGAATCTTCAGGATTTTGCTGAAGAAAAAATGGATGATGCACAGCAGCAGCGCCAGACAATTGCAGAAGATCAGCAATCTGTTATAGCACAGGAAACTACAGGCGGCGTAATCGGTATAACAATTGAAAGAACAGATCCTACACAAATGGGAAGAATTGTACGTCTTAACCCTGTAAATGGAAGCATACTAAGACGATCCGCTTTGGATACTGTTCATACAAGAACTGTTTATTTTATTGCCAATAAACTTATAGTTATCGCAGGAGAAAACAGAGCGCAGGGAGCAGTCCGGCTTGTTGAAATAGATCAAAATAGCCTTGAAATGATAAAACAGGGTGATGACGATATAAGAACAGGAAGTTTGATATGGGTAAGCGGAAACGATATTTACGCGATAACAACAGACCTGCGAACCAATCAATGTTTTATCGGCCGCTTTAATACAGACTTGATATTACAGGCAAAATCTGTAGTCCGTGTTCATCCCGAGGCAAGCATAAATATACAACAGGGACGGCTTTTGACTCAGCGTGAAGATGGTTCTGCATTGGCATTAAACCCTGCGGATCTGACAGAGGTTCGGTAACTTACATTACCTTAATTTCGTGATGGCTTGTCCAGCACCTAAAACTTAGGTGCTGGATGAATGTGGTTCGTGGTAAAAATTCTTGATCAATTACCGTAGATATGGTCAAAGCCGTGGAGTAACTCCTCGGCTTTTTCTTTACACGCGCCGCAGACAGTTCCTATTTTTGTCGCTTCCTGAAGCTGCTGCCAGCTGCGGCTGCCGTTTTGAAAAGCTGTTTCTATATCCTTATCCGTTATTCCAAGGCAATGACAGATAACAACAGTTTCTTCTACAAATAATCCTGAGCGTCCAGTTTTTTCCAGGTAATTGTCGATTGCGGCGCGAAGAGCTTTATCACCCAAAACTGAACAGTGAATTTTAAAACTGGGAAGCCCGCCTAATTTTGTTACAAGGTCTTCGGGTTTTATTTTGTAAGCATCTTCGATTTTCATTCCTTTGATTGTATCCGACAGCATACTTGTAGAAGCAATAGCGCTTGCGCAGCCGTAGGTTTTCCAGCGAACATCGGTTATTACATCATCTTTTATTTTTAGAAGCATTAACATTTGATCGCCGCATTTAATATTTCCTGTCTGCCCTTTTGCGTCGTATTCAAAAGATGATTCATCTTCCAATAAAACATTTCTGGGATTTGTAAAATGATCTTTTACTGTATCTGAATAAAGCCAGTCTGACATATCTAAACCTCTCTATATTTAACGGCACGGATGCTTTAAAAAGTTGACATTGCTCTTAGTCGCGAAATCACCGGCGGCAGCACTTCAATTATATAATCAATATCTTCTTTTGTAATACCCCACCCCAGGCTAAAACGTATAGAGCCGTGAGCAAATTCAGGGGCACTACCAATCGCCATAAGTACATGAGAAGGCTCCAGGCTTCCCGAAGCGCATGCCGAACCTGTAGAAGTTTCTATTCCCAGCATATCCATCGATAATAAAATCGCTTCTCCTTCCGCGCCGGGAAACGAAACATTTAAAGTATTTGGCAATGTATCTTTTGGATGCCCGTTTATTTTTATATTTGGAATATTTTTTTCTAATCCCAAACGCAATCTGTCCCGTAAAGCGGAAATTTCTGTTTTGTATTTTTCCAATTCGGCTGCCGCCAGTTGAGCGGCAACACCAAAACCAAAAATACCCATGTTATTGTAAGTTCCGGCTCTCTGACCATCTTCCTGATGACCGCCGTTTATCAATGGAAACAACGGGGAGCCTTTTTTTACAAAAAGTGCGCCTACACCTTTGGGACCGTAAATTTTATGCGCGGAAATTGTTAAATAATCAACATCCCAATCACTTATACTAAGCGGAATTTTACCGGCTGCCTGGACTGCATCAACATGAAAAAACGCACCCGATTTTCTTACAAGAGCGGAAATTTCTTTTATATCCTGTATGGTTCCGATTTCGTTGTTAGCTGCCATTACCGAAACAAAAAGTGTTTTACCGCAAAGTGCTTTTTCCAGTTCATCAATTTTAAGCTTTCCGTATTCATCAACAGGAAGGATAAAAACTTTTTTACCTTCTTTTTGATAATTTAAAGCGATGTTTAATACACTTGGATGTTCAATAGCTAATGTTAAAACTTCATTGCGGGTTAATTGAACATTATTAAGCGCAGGGCATTCAAGAATACGGTGCATCGTTTCAAACACCATATTATTCGCTTCCGAGCCGCCGGATGTAAATATTATACTTCCCTGTGTTTTATCTTTTAAACCGATTAAATCTGCGACAGCGGCTCTAGATTGCTCTATTTTGGCTTTTGCCATTCTTCCGGATGTGTGCATGCTGGAGGCATTCCCAAAAATTTCCAAGTCTTCGATTATGGCTGTTTTAACTTCTGCTCTTAGCGGAGTTGTGGCATTGTAATCTATATAAACCTTTCTCATTTCATTAGATGATAACAAAAAGAGAAAGAAATATCAAATATGGTTTTTTTTACGGAAGCACAACACGAAAGCCGATATATTCGCTTTTGTAATCATCGTAACCGCTTTGCCGGTAGGCTGAACGCGCAAAGTTTGCACCCATCGCCCATGTTCCGCCGCGCAACACTCGTTCTACACCTTCAGGCGGTCCTATAGGGTTTGTCTTTGCCGTACTTGTATATCCAATAAACCAATCCCAGCACCATTCATACACATTCCCGTGCATATCATATAAACCCCAGCGATTTGCCGGAAAAGTACCCATAGGGGTCGTCGTTCCTCTGTTTATTCCTGCGGCATTATTGTTATAAGGATATAAACCATTAATGTTAGCCTGATTTGCTGTTATATTATTTCCGGTATTAAAAGCTGTTGTTGTTCCTGCACGGCATGCATATTCCCATTCTGCTTCTGTCGGCAGTCTGTAACCATTAGCATCACGGTTCCATGTTACTGTTCTTTCATGTCCTCTTCCTGTTATTGTATATGCAGGAGTAAGTCCTTCTCTTTGGCTGCGTCTGTTACAATATTCGATAGCGTCAAACCAGTTTACATTTTCGACAGGAAGATTATCACCTCTGAAATTACTTGGATTTGTTCTCATTACCTCGCGGTATTCTCTTTGTGTTACAGGGAATTGTCCCATATAAAACGAACTTACTGTTACCCGATGCTGCGGACCTTCTGTAGTTACACGTTCTGCTTCTCTTGAAGGACTTCCCATTTGAAAAGTTCCGCCTTCAATAAATACAAAACCTGCTGCCTCGCGCTGTCTTCGTACATCGTCTTGAGCTGTCAATGAAAAGATGATAACCACTGATAACAAAACAATCCCGAATAGTTTAATAAACTTTGTCATAAATTTTTCTTAACACCTTTACATTTTAGTGTATTTTTCTATTACACCGGTCGGACCGTTGAAGGTTAGTCTATTACCTTCAATCTTGTAAGTACCCGTTGCTGAAAAACCATCAGCTATTGAAATAAAATCATCAGCCAAAATTCCAAATGGTGAGCTTTCTAATATTTTTTGTAATTCAGCCATTGTATACCATTTATTGACTTCCATTCCAAACAAGGGCGCTGCCTCTCCGAATAAGTTGCCGTTAAAATGTGTCGTCGTTACAGTTAATTCATCTCCTTTGGTTGACCAGCTCCCCTTAACTATTGCAGAACCTTTATCGTCAAACATATCAACAGTATTACTAGAATATTTGACAACATAACCATCATCGCGTTTCCATGAACCTACAAGACCGCTTCCGCCGCCTGATAAGCGGCTAAAAAGACCTCCGCCGCTGCTTTCACCCTCGCCTTTTTCGCCGCCGCCGAAACAGGAAGCAGCAGTCAATGAAATGATCATTACCGCACAAAATGCAATAACTCCGAATAGTTTGATAAACTTTTTCATAATAAACTCCTAAAATATTTTACTACTATTCTACTTTCCTTTCAATTCTTTTTTAACTTCTTCCAGTCTTTTAATTAAAGTTGCAATTGTTCGCTCCAGTCTTAATTTTTCTTTTTCCAGCATTTCTACAGGGTCGGCAGGTTCGTCATTTCCGCGAACTTGAATTTTTACAGTGTCGGGGCTTTTTCCTTTAACTAATGCTTTTTCTGCCGCCTGCCGCTTGTCATCATCGCGGATACCTGCAAGAAATTTCATGTTGTCGGCTCCTACTTCTGATGTGATGTCGTATTCAAACATTTTTATCGCAGTATTGGCGGCTGCTCTTGGGATGCGCAGCATCCTGTCAACATAATCTTCAAAGCGCACTCCGATTTCCGTGCAAAGATCGTGTGCTTTAATTAAGTGTTTACCCATTTCTTTTACAAGATCGCCGTTGTTTTTTAAATACTTTGTGCGGATTATTTCTGTCAGTTTTAAAAGTTCCGGCGAAACTGCAAATACATCTTTGTAGATTTTTTTCTTTTCGGCTTTTTCCAAAAGAGCATGAAAAATTGCCCAAAACTCTGTATTATGCGCTCTTGCAGAAAGTGTGCCGCCTCTTTTGCATGCGTGCAGGTGATGTGCATATTCATGAATTGCCGTGTAAAGCAGTAAATTATACCCTGAATCATCGTTACTAAAATTGCGGTTATGGATAATTATTTCTCTTGATGCAGGTTTATAAAGACCGTTAACTTTGCCGCTTTTTTTTCCGGAATAAATAAGCGAAAACTCAAGCGGAGCATCTTCTATAGCAAGAAGTTTTTCTTTTACTTTTTCCATATTCATATCAAACCTCGTTTAAAAATCTCGTTTAAAGTTTCTTTAATTTTCGATTTTTTCCATTGCTAAAGATGCTGCGGTTATACACGCAGTCTCTGTACGCAAGGCACGCTCTCCCATAGACAGCCGCAAAAATCCTGCCTGTTCGAATAAATTACGCTCTCTGTCAGACCAGCCTCTTTCAGGACCTATAACTATAACAACAGGGCGGCTTGACGGATTTATATGAAAAAAAGACCCTTCAGGTCGTACGTTGTCCATCGCAAGAAGCTGCACTGTACGCCTTTTTTCATCCTTTTCCCAGGGACGTTCATTTAACCATTTATCAAGATTATCATAAACCGATAATAATGGAATTTGTGTATCACGAGCCTGCACCGCTCCTTCTATAAGAACCGCTTTTGCCCCTCCGTCTGTAAATAAATTAGTATCGCGGTAACTTTTCTCGCTCATATCAGTGCCGAAAATATCGATAGACGATACGCCGATATTTGAAAGGTCTTTTAAAAGACGGCGAAGCTGTATAGGGCGCACAAAGGAAACTGCCATTCTTAACCGTAAACGAGGCGGCGGCGGATCAAAAAGTTCGATTCTAACCTGAATTGAGCCTTCAAAATTGATCTTTTCTATTGTACCCGTTCCGCGTTTACCGCCAAGCACCCCTGCATCAAATGTATCTCCGGTTTTTTTATGTAAAACCTTTAAAAGGTGTATTGTCCTTTCATCCCGTCTTGGCAAAGAGCGTCCCAGTTCATGTTCTTCAAATAAAATAATATTCACTATTAGATTATATCAAATTTTTAATATCTTGACAAAACAATTAAAAACAACAAAGAATTAGTTGTTAATGAATAATATTATAAAAATAATAATAAAATCTGCTCTGCCGGCGGGTAAAGTATTAATACTGTCATTTGCCCTTTTATCCTGCTCAAGCACTCCGCCGCCTTTTTTGGAAATTGACAGCTCTGTATCACAAAGAGATTTTAGAACCGCAGCGGATACAATTTCAAGAAGACAGTCGGGAAACAGGACGCTTTATAACGAAAGAAATGCCATATCATTATTTATGGATAAAGGTCTTTTGGAGCATTACGCCGGTAATTATGCTGTTTCATCGGCAGACCTTCAAAACGCGGAGCGTTTAATCGAAGAAGCGTATACAAGAAGTTTAACCCAGGGGTTTTTCTCTTTTATATTAAATGATAATACAAGAGATTATCCGGGTGAAGATTTTGAAAATATATATTTGAATGTATTTAACGCATTGAACTACTATAAC
Organism: Treponema sp.; assembly: GCA_009781475.1. Lineage (GTDB taxonomy): Bacteria > Spirochaetota > Spirochaetia > Treponematales > Breznakiellaceae > WQXQ01. The sequence continues at coordinate 5,128 of WQYB01000024.1, read as the reverse complement.
AGAGGCAATATCGAAGGCGCTCTTGTAGAAATAAGAAAATTAAGTATGCCAAACGGAAAACTTGAACTGCTTGGGCGAAGGCATGAATACAGGGACCCAAATACTGGAGCCAGCCTAAACGAAATGACCCGAAGAGAAACAGGCATCAGTCAAATGCCGGAAACCAGATCCGTTAATTTTTCCAATTCTGCGCTTGCACGTTATTTAAGCGCTTTATTTTATCAGGGTATAAATAATACAGATTCTGCCAGAATCGAATTTGACCAAATTCAGCGGGCATATTCGTCAAACAGGAATATATACAGAAATCAAATACCGCAAGCCGTAGCGGATGCCAGAAATGTTCCAGCCGGAACAGCACGTTTAAATGTGATTACTTTTACCGGATTATCTCCTGTAAAAGAAGAACAGCGGATTATACATTATCTTCCGTTTCAGCATCCTATATTACGAGTTTCCAATTTTAAACTTCCGGTATTAGTCAGAAGACCGAATACAATAACCAGGGTTGAAGTTATTGTTGAAGGACATGGCAGGTTCGACATGGAATTAATCGAAGATATGAGCGCTGTTATAGAAGAAACTTTCAGAGCAAGGTATTCAAGTATCCTTTTAAAAACATATATCCGCACAATTTTAAAATATGTTGCCGCAGATATTGCAGCGTCGGAAACAATAAAAAATCAAGGTGAACTGGCTGGATTGGCGGTAGCTTTAGCAGCCAGAGGTCTTATGGATAGCTCTGAAAGCGCCGATATCAGAATGTCCCGCTACCTTCCTGACAAGGCATATATCGGGGGTATCAATCTTAATCCCGGTATTTATAATGTAAATATCAATTATTATCAGGGAAACCGGATTATTTCCAGTGAAATGCGTTATGATATTAATGTAAACAGTAATGGATTAAATCTATTGCAAACTGTAAATTTAAAATAGGGGTGATTTTAATGAAAAAAACAATTATTGTATTGATTTCGGTTTTATTATTAAGCGCATGCGGTACTACCGTAAAAAGAGTTGAATCGGGAACACAGCCGGATTTAAGCGGTTACTGGAATGCAATTGACGTAAGAATTGTATGCGAATCTCTGATTAACGACTGCCTTACAAGCCCAAGGGTTGATCAGGCAATAAGAGCGGCAGGAAACAGAAAACCGACAGTAATTGTAGGCAGATTCAGAAACGAAAGCAGCGAACATATCGATACGGAAATTATTTCTTCTACAATGGAAAGAGTTATTTTTGACAGCGGAAGACTTGACTTTGTCGCTCCCGCAGGTTTAAGGCAAGAGCTTAGAGCAGAAAGACAGGATCAGCAAAATAACGCAAGCGAAGAAACTACAGCAAGATTGGGCAGAGAAATAGGCGCTAACTATATGCTGACAGGTCATGTAAGAACAATTGTTGACAGAGAAGGAAACAGAACTGTAAGAACATATTATGTGACCGCAGAACTTACAAATATAGAAACAAATGCCAGAGTTTGGATTGGTCAAAACGATGATATTACAAAAATCGTAAGAAGACCAAATAACAGATTATAAACTAAAGAGCATAAAAGGTATCATTTTCATCGTATAGAGCGCCGATTTTTTCCGCTTCTTTACCGGTTTTTTCCAGTACAGATTTGGAAATAAGCGCTCTTTCTTTGAAACGCGCGGTTTTTGAAACAAGTATTCTTGCCCTTACGGCAGGACGTCCGGTAACTGAAAAACCTGTTTCAGGCGACCATGAAAATGAACAGTCCCCTGCATCAATACCGAACCGCCATGAAATTTTTTCATTTTTAATTAATTCTTTTACAAAATCACACGCTTTATTTACAGGCTGCTGCGATTTATCCAAAGGTGAACCAAAACATACAAGTATTGTATCTCCTTCGTAACCAGCGATAACAGCCTCTGTATTAAAAACAATTTTTTTTGCCATCGAACAAAACGATCTTTTTATTTTTCCCGCATCCTGCGGTTTTTCGTTATCTTCTTTTCCCAATAAATTAAAATCTTTAATTGCTATGACTGCAGCAAATGAAGTATTAGTTTCTGTAAGACGAGGGCGTCCGTTTTTTATTATTGTTTTAAGAATATCTTTAGATACTGATGACCTATAAGCCAAACGTAAACTATACGCTCTATAATCCAGATAAACTCTTTTACATATAAAAATAATTACAGTCCCTGTTAAAGACGGAACTAAAACCATAAAAGGATCAATCCATAATGAATAAAAAATAAAAATACCGCTGAATATAACTGCCGACAAGGCGCTTAATACAATACCGGCAGGCAAAAGAATATAAGGACGCAGTAAAAATATTATAAGCATTATAATAAATACCGCTAAAACAGACCAAAAAACCGAATATCTTTCATTTACAGGTTTTATATGATTTCCTGTTATAATCGCATTGGCAAGAAGCGCCGAATAATCAGAATTAACAGGAGGTCCCATTATACAAAGAGAAGATTCCAGCTCTTTTTTTAACAGTATATTTATTTCTGATAATTCACTGTGTGTTTTATTTAACGATTCGAAAATGTCAGCTAAATTATTTTTTCTTGTTATTATATTGTTAAGTTGCTGCGCATTTGATGAATCAATATCCGATATTTGATCTTCATATTGACCGATAATATCCGATTGCGCACTACTGTTTAAAAAATCATTAAGACTTTTAAAAAAATTCTCTCGTGATACAATCCAGTTTAATCGATTCGCGGCTGTTGGTGATTTTAAAAGTTCATCCAATACTATGTTGGAATAATCATATAAAAACAGCGGTATTCTGTCAGGTGAAACTTGCGAAAAGGCTCTTAGTTCATTTGCCTGTTCCATCAGTATATGTATATTTTTTTCCAATTCATCTTTTTTACGGAATAGATTTATGTCAATACGCCTAAAAGAACCGATACCTATTGTAATTATATTACCGTTTTTATCCAGTTGTATATCCAAATCTTTTGCATCATGGCTTCGCAGCCAAAGTATTTGTTTTAAATCCGAAGTTTCAATTTGAGAAAATTCATAACGGTTTTTTAAATAATCATAAACCGGATTTTCCAAAGGATTAACACGTCTTAATTTTCCATCATCATCAAGCTGCGGTTTAAAATCGGCTTGTAAGAAATTTCCAAATACTGCTACCGAATGCAGTAAATCTTCATCTCTGTCAATTAATGCAGAAATTAAACGATCCTTTCCTGCATGAGCCAGATCAACAACCTGTTCAACAAAACCAGGAGCCTGTACAGGGTTTACATAACCCATTCTGATGCCTTCAAATAAATTACGGACATTTGAACTTAAAAGATTATATTCATCATTAAAACGCCTGCGAATTTCTGCATCATTAACTGCAATGGGTGATGATGCCGGCGATACCTTACCTGTTAATATTAAATTAGAAGCCTGTTTTTCTGTTAATGTCATAAGAACCGATAAAATATCAATTCCTTCTATAAATTCTTCTGTATCGATAATTAAAATTTCATTTGATATAACAGGAGATTTATATTCAAGCAAAAAATCATAAGACCTGCCTAGTTTAGGACCTGAAAGAAAATAACTAAATAAAAAAACTACTCCTGCGGCGCACACAAAACCGCCAAACAGCATTAAAAGCGAATTTTTTATTGAAACCTTGGCGAACATTAAGTTAATCCTATCATTAATTCACCGTTATAAAAAGACATTGTTTGAGTTTCATTTTCAGGAATAATTAAAAGCTCTCCATTGTCTCCTATTCCTGAAATAGTACCTTTAATTTCCATACCTGAATCTGCTGCTCCCTCTATAAAAACAACTCTTTCGTTCATTTTATATAATCGTTTTTCTATCAGTAATTTCCAATCATTTTTATCATTTTCGATTTTCTCGTAAAGTCTTTTAAGGATTTTTTCCAATAATATAAATATTTCCCCTTCTTTAATTTCCTTAATAGCTGTTAGGCAAAGGCTTGTAGCTTTATTTTTTAATTTTGAAGGAAATTCTTTTTGCAAAACATTTACCCCAATACCGATATGTACATACCCGCCGTCTGCCTCGCAAAGTATTCCTGCCGCTTTTTTATTTTCTATTATAATATCATTAGGCCATTTTACTTTTACTTTATTTTTAAGACACGGCAAAAAATCTTCTATAGCCAAAGAAACTGCCAACCCTGTACGCAAAGTAAGAGCTTTAGGAATATCTTCAATTTGATTGTAACGAAATAAAATTGTAAACATTAAGTTTTTTTTTCTTTCTGTCTGCCAAAATCTTCCTTGTATACGCCCCCTTCCGGCTTCCTGAAAATCTGCAGTTATAACCGTACCGTGAGGCTCGCCGTTTGAGGAAAGTTTGCGGGAAACATCCATGGTGCTGGATACAACGTCTAAATAGTAAGTTGGAGCATTAAAGGGATTTAATACTTCTATCGATTTCATATTTATGTTATTATACCTTTATGAACATTGTATGTCTTGACCTTGAAGGCGTTCTAGTCCCTGAAATTTGGATTGAATTCTCAAAAACTACCGGTATTACCGAGCTTCAAAGAACGACCAGGGACGAACCTGATTATGATAAATTGATGAAGTTCCGCATCGATATTTTAAATAAAAATAATCTTAAATTACCTGATATTCAAAAAGTTATTTCTTCTATGCAGCCATTACCCGGCGCTCTTGAGTTTTCAAATAAATTACGCGAAAAAACTCAGCTTGTAATTTTATCTGATACTTTTGAACAATTCGCAAAACCGCTTATGTTTAAACTCGGCTTTCCATCTTTATTTTGTAATTCGATAAATTCAGACGAATGCGGAACTATAACAGGTTATACATTACGTCAGCAAAACGGAAAAAAAGAAGCTGTAAAGGCTTTTAAAGCGATGAATATGCGCATTTTCGCCGCAGGGGATTCTTATAACGACCTTGATATGATCCGCGAAGCACACAGCGGCTGTCTTTTCCACGCACCTGCGCAAATCCAAAAAGACAATCCTGACCTTAAATGCTATGAAACTTATGATGAATTACTAACAATTATAGAATCTTTCCTAAAATAAATTCACACGGAGACACGGAGGCACAGAGTACACGGAAAAGATTTGGAGTATGAACTCCGTGCCTTTGTGCCTCTGTGT
>WQYB01000023.1 GCA_009781475.1 Treponema sp. | reverse complement strand
TATTCCACTCTTCCAATATCATATTCAAAACCTCCGAGCCATGTATCTCAAGAAACCGGTTCATTATACCATGTTTAGAACAGTATTTTATAGCTTCTTTTATTCCTTTTTCAAGACTGCCAAACTCTTTCCAGAATGTATGTATCTTGGCTATAAAAGCACTATATTCTGCAAGACTCTTACAACGATTTACGATTTCATTGTTCTTTCCTTCGTTGATGTTTAGTACTTTAACTTCTAATTCCAATAAGGGATATGATTTTTCGTTTAATCCCATTGATTTAGGATTTTCAAATAAATCTGACAGTTTAAAAACAGCATTGTCAGGAAATGGCTCTTTACCATTATACAATACAAAAAACTCAGGGTATGGAATAGAAACAGGTTTTTTGGAATATAAAGTTCTGCTTTCAATCTTCTTTTCCAGTACTCTGGTTATGTAGAACAAAAGACGTAAAGCCATGTTAGGGTTAATAGTACTTTGATGTTCAATAAGTACTATTAATTTTCCATCTATTTCAAAAGAAATATCATTGTAAAAATCCAAATACAGCACATTTTCCAGTGTGTTTATGGAAACAGGTACATCTGGAGGTAGTGTAATACCTTCCAGAGCGCAGTACAATTCCCGAAGGATGTCAGGATCGTTAAATAATGTTGTAAAAACGCTGTCCTTAAAATTTCTGTTAGCATCCATGTAGAGCCTCCGCCAAAATAAAGATTAAATCCGCAAAAACAGATTTTCATACCTATATATGGCGCGGATATGCTCTGGCGCATGATTGAAAACGAAAAATAATTAAAATTTCTCTGCGCCCCGCGAACCGAAGGTTCGACGCCTCCGTGAGAGGTCTTAAAAAAAGGAAGAGTTCACGCAAAGACGCCAAGAACGCAAAGGATCGCGGAGTTATCACCCCGATTTCCATTCTCTGCGCCTTAGCGCCTCTGCGAGAAGTCTTAAAAAAGTGACGGACACTTTTAAGCGGCTTTTTTTGAATAATTAACAACCGCAATTTCAGCGCTGTTAGTTTTTGCGATATTATCAATAAGTTGTTGAAGTTGTTTTGCAACTTCATCATTATATGAGGTTTCACCGCATTGATTGCAAATGCCGGATGGGACATTTTTTATGATAATAACACAGCCGCTCATATCTGCAGTAAAAGTTGAAAATCCGTCTTGTACTGTTCCTTTACACATAAAACACGTCATTAAAACCTCCTTTTTTTAAAATCATCTGTCCATTCATTAGGGTCAGGAAAATAATGTATCGCAGAAATTGAAAATTAACAAGGCGACAGTCACCTTAACTGCGCCTTTGCGCCTCTGCGAGAGGTTATTTTGGACATAAATATCCGTCAAAAGAATTTCACACGGGGGCACGGAGGCACAAAGTACACAGAGAAAATATATAAGATAAATTCTATTCAACAATACCGTTTATTACTCTATAAATCCCATATTTCATTACTTCTGCTCCAAAATTTAATAAATATCCAACTTTTGTATTAGTCAATTTCAAATATGTTAATAATTGTTTTTTGTGAATACCCGTTATTCTCTCTACAGATTTTAATTCAATTATAACTTTCCCATGTACAAATAAATCAATCCTAAATCCTTCATCAAAGGATTCTCCATCAAACTCTATTGGGATTGAAACTTGCCGTTGAACAAGAAGTCCTCTTTTTGCAAGTAGTTTCGTAAAAATTATTTCATAAACACTTTCTAGTAATCCGGGACCTAGTCTTTTATGAAGATCAATCGCTGTATCAACTATAATTGAACCAATTTCATTTTCATTCATATTCAAAACCTCCGTGTCTCTGTGCCTCCGTGTGAACTCTTTTTCCATAAAATACTCCTTAAAAAGGTGATGCAACCTTCAAAAAAGGTTGTACTTATATATGGGTCAAAAGTGCTGTTTTGCATGACTGAGAATGGAAAAAAGTGGTTAAAAATTCCTCTTAATTTTACTGCGCCTCCGGGAGAAGTCTTAAAAAAGTGACTGAAATCTTAAAAAAAGTTTGTAATTTTTGGCGACCAATGGTATTATAGTAGTATCGGTTATCCGAAAAATATTTTTTGGAGGTTTTTTAATGAAAAAGGTACTATTGGTCGTATTGATCCTTAGCTTTTTTATGGTTCCTGCGTTGTTTGCGCAAACAAGAGATTTAGGCGCATTTAACCTTGTTTTGAATGATGGTTTTGAACATGGAAATTCTTATGGAAATCAAATTTCAGCTAGGAATCTTATGAATGGACGCCAAATCGCCGCTGGTCAATCGTATACTATCAAAGCGACATTTACTGTAAGTCGTAATCTGGAAGATGAATTAATGTTTGTTCTTCTTGATCCATCAGAAGCGGCAGGCTGGTGGAGGGAATTAAGCCCTTATTGGACTACTAATGACGCTAATATGGGACTTTTAAGAACGGGACAGACATACACCGTTGAATTTACTCTTGTTACAACCGCAGCAGCAACTTCCGCAGCAGCAAATAGAAATGTACTTAATGTTTTCACAGAAGGCGCTGGTACTCGCGGACGAGCAGGCTCTGGTGTACAGGGACCTGTCACTATTCGCTTCTCGGCATTTACAATCACTCAGAATAACTAGTACAAACGAGAAGTTTTTAAATCCCAGCTGCTTTAGCGGTCGGGATTTTTTTTGCGGTGACTGACATTGCTTGCGAAGAAGAGTTTCTCGCGGAGGCGCAAAGGCACGGGAGTTTTAGGTTGATATCCATCTGTTGTTTAAATATTTTTAATAAATATATTTTTGTACAGGCAAGGCAGGAGCGGAACAGAAAAACATTTTTGGAATTCTCTGACGTAGAGACCGTGCGCCAGCAGGGCTCGTAGTCAGATTCCTCCAAAGTTTTTCTGAAACGCAGCCTGCTATGCCTGTACAGATTATTTAAGTATTAAAAGTATTAACAGCTGAGGCTGTGGAACTCGCACGGTTTTTTTGCGGTGACCGCCCACCCTACGTAAGCTGTCGTATGGTTTCCAGATCGAGTCCTGTTATTTCCTGAATAAATTCTGGTGTAGAGCCTTTTGCTAGAGCTTTTCGGGCGATGGTATGTTTTTCGTTTTCTTGACCATATTCTCGACCGTCTTCCCATCCTTCTTCACGAGCAAAAGCGATTGCATCTTCTGTATTCCATTCTTCCAATATCATATTCAAAACCTCCGAGCCATGTATCTCAAGAAACCGGTTCATTATACCATGCTTAGAACAATATTTTATAGCTTCTTTTATTCCTTTTTCAAGGCTGCCAAACTCTTTCCATAAAGCATGTATCTTGGCTACAAAAGCACTGTATTCTGCGAGACTCTTACAGCGATTTACGATTTCAATGTTCTTTCCTTCGTTGATGTTAAGTACTTTAACTTCTAATTCCAATAAGGGATATGATTTTTCATTTAATCCAATTGATTTAGGATTAATAAATAAATCTGACAGTTTAAAAACAGCACTGTCAGGAAATGGCTCTTTACCATTATACAATACAAAAAACTCAGGGTATGGAATAGAAACAGGTTTTTTGGAGTATAAAGTTCTGCTTTCAATCTTCTTTTCCAGTACACGGGTTATGTAGAATAAAAGACGCAAAGCCATGTTTGGGTTAATAGTGCTTTGATGTTCAATAAGTACTATCAATTTTCCATCTACTTCAAAAGAAATATCATTGTAAAAGTCCAAATACAACACATTTTCCAGTGTGTTTATGGAAACAGGTACGTCTGGAGGTAGTGTAATACCTTCCAGAGCACAGTACAATTCCCGAAGGATGTCAGGATCATTAAATAATGTTGTAAAAACGCTGTCCTTAAAATTTCTGTTAGCTTCCATGTAGAGCCTCCGCCAAAATAAAAATTAAATCCGCAAAAACAGATTTTTCATACTTATATATGGCGTGAACATGCTGTTTTGCATGACTGAGAATGGAAAAAATTAAACGTTTTTCTTTTTTTCGCTTTTGCGAGAGTAAATTCTCGGAATTTATTTCACACACAACGAAGCGGATGCTTAGCAGCATAGGGGCGTTACTTGATCTCCATCTGTTTAAATATTTTTAATAAATATATTTTTGTACAGGCAAGGCAGGAGCGGAGCAGAAAAACATTTTTGGAATTCTCTGACGTAGAGACCGTGCGCCAGCAGGGCTCGTAGTCAGATTCCTCCAAAGTTTTTTTGAAACGCAGCCTGCTATGCTTGTACAGATTATTTAAGTATTAAAAGTATTAACAACTGAGGCTGTGGAACTCGCACGGTTTTTTTGCAGGAAATTTCGTGTTAAAATATTTTTGGAATTTTTCTCGCGGAGGCACAGAGGCACGGAGTACACAGATACTGTAAAAGTTTTACACAATTTCTAATAATCCGTATTCATTTTTTATATGATATATTAGCATCGAGTAATAGCTTCATTTATGCTGCTGCTATTACCTTTATAATTTCTTCACGTCTTGCCGCAAAAGATAAAGCCGCTTTAATATGTATTTCTTTTAATAATGGATAATCGTCCAATATTTCCGAAATGGAAATTCCTTCCGATAACCATTGAAGAATATCTCCAACTGTTATTCTAGTACCTTTTATACAAGGTTTCCCGAAGCGAATTTCATTGTTAATTATGATATAATTTGATAATTCCTCTATACCCATATTTTTAGTTATAAACCTATTTTTTGTTTATTGTCTACATTAAAACCTATAAAATTGTATGATTTGTTGACTGTCACCCTACGTAAGCTGTCGTATGGTTTCCAGGTCTAACCCTGTTATTTCCTGAACAAATTCTGGTGTAGAACCTTTTGCTAAAAGATTTCTGGCGATGGTTATGCAGCCCTCTTTTCGACCTTCATCACGAGCGAAGTTCAGCTGGCTGGTACGATCACATTCTGCCATCATATATCGGGTATACATACGCATGTCTTCTTCAGATTGGGTTACATGATGCAATCTGTCTTCTGCTGTCTGTATCGCTGAATCCATTCTAACTACCTCCTGGAGAAGCTCTGGCGGGCTGTCCTTGTTAAACCATGTAAGCCATCTATTTAGTGGGTCATCTAACAAGGTTTTCACCTGCTTCTTGTATTTTACCATGTTAATAAAGTGAATTTCCAGAGAATTTGTTAAAATTATTTCTGGTTCAATTTTGGTGACTGACACTTTTCGTGTTGGTTAGTGGTAAGAAATTCTTCTTTGCTTGCTATCTGTAAAAAATTATGATATTATATATTGGATGAATAAATTTACAATTGTATTATCTTTTGATGACGAAGCACAAAAGTGGTATGCTCAAAACGATGATATTCCCATTCTTCTTGAGGATTTTTCTCTTGATTTGTTAATAAAAAGAGTAAAACTGGCAGTACCTGAGATGCTTGAAATAAATAAATTATCAAAAACCGACATTTACTTAGCATTTAAAATGGAAACTCAGGCGGTTATGGTTTAATGGCAGAATATGAAAAAAAGGTTCGGCAAGTTTTAAAAGAAAATGGATGTCATTTTGTACGACATGGCAGGGGAGATCATGATATATGGCACAGTCCAATAAATAATCGTAATTTTACTGTTGATGGAAAAATTAATATACGGCATGTTGCGAATGAAATTATGAAACAGGCTGGTATTAAATATCATTTTTAGAAATTTAAAGTGCCTGACACCTTTCGTATTGGTTCGTGGTAAAAAATTCTTATGCGATCTCTGCGAGAGAAAAAAGTGATCGACGCCCTTTAAGAGCGTTTTCCTAAATATCTAGCAATGAAAAATACCGAGAATCCAAGAATTGCGACAATAGTCCACATAATTATTTGATAAATCATTTTAAAGTCCTCCGATGATCCACTTTATAATATTCTCGATTATATTAAAAATCGCAAGAGCGCCAGCACTTAGACCTATTATTTGCAATATCTTAATAAATCTATTTTCCGGTTTTTGCATTGCATTCAGTAATTTCTCCGCAATTTCATTATGTATCTGAAGTGTTCTGTTTATATTTTGCAGATCTTTATTAATACTAACCATAAGTAAAATATCCTGTTCCTATAAAATAATACTTTTCCTGGTTATCGTCAAGAAAAAATTGTCAGTCACCTTAAACTGCGCCTAAAAAAGTGTCAATCACCCCCGCTACCGCTATATATAGCGTACCGGACAGATACCACACTACAGGCAGTATGGGTGTCAGTCACCCCGTAGTGTTAAAAATTCGTTAAAAATTGTTGACATCTTATAGAATTTTGGGTTATGATAACGCAATCGGTTTGTTTTAACCTATTTCATGCGGGTAAGTCTTTAAAATCAATTTTTTTGGGGGTTTTCTTATACTATGGAAAAAATTTCTCTTCGCGGTAAAATAATTGGTTTAATTGTTGCTGGTGCTTTAATAGCGCTGGTTGTAATGATTGTAGGATGGGAAGAGAAGGATTTCTCTGAAAAATATGAAGGTTATGATTTAAGCGGAGCCGGCAGCGGAAGAACAAATATCTATTCCAGGTACATGGAACGCTATGCTCATGTTCCTGCCGCCCGCAGCGATATTTCTATCGACTTGTTTTCATGGGCTTTCGCAGACGGTGTTTCCGTTCTTGAAAACTTTCAGAATACTCCTTTTGTTTTACGCACTGAAGAACGCAGCACTGTTGAGTATACCGTAAACGTAGAAACAGCGGGTATGTATTATGTTCAAATGGAATATTTTCCGCTGGAAGCACGCGGAATACCCATCGAACGCTCCTTTTTAATAAATGGTGAAACTCCCTTTCTTGGAGCCAACAGGCTTTCTTTCCCGCGTATATGGGGAGACGCAGGTCCCGTCCGTTACGATAATCGGGAAAATGAAATTCGTCCGCGTCAGGTTGAAAGAGCCCGCTGGGAAACTATCTGGTTTAAAGATTCTTTAGGTTATATAACAGAACCTTACGCTTTCCATTTGCGTCAGGGCGAAAATACAATAGCTTTAGTCGGTATGAATGAACCTTTAGCAATTCGTTCCTTGACCTTGAAAGCTCCGACAACGACTCCGACTTACCGTGAATATCTATCCGGAATTGATCTTGGCAGATACTCAAATACCCGCAAAAACTATTTTCAAAAAATTCAGGGTGAAAATGCCGATCGCCGAAGCGATTCATCGTTATATGGTATATTCGACCGTTCATCAGGAGCTACCGACCCTGCAAGTGTCGATAAAATACGTCTTAACATGATAGGCGGCGAATCGTGGCGTATTGCAGGTCAGTGGATTGAATGGGATATTGATATACCTGAAAACGGTATGTATCGCATTACATTCAAAGGAAGGCAAAATTACAATAGGGGTTTTGTTTCCAACCGTACTGTAATGATCAACGGGCATGTTGTCTGTCAGGAAATGGCAGCGGTTCCATTCTCTTATACAAACAAATGGAAACATATTTCATTAAACGATGAACAAGGCGATATTCTTCTTCCGCTTGAAAGGGGTATAAATACATTGCGAATGCAGGTAACCCTTGGCGGAATGGGTGAAATGCTTGACGTAATGGAAGAAAGCGTTTTCCGCCTGAACTCCATTTACAGAAAGATTCTTGTTTTAACAGGACCGGAACCTGATGTATTCCGTGACTACCGTGTCGATGAAGTATACCCGGAAGTTATGGAAGCGATGGCTCTGGAAAGTAAAATACTTTATAAATTAGTTGACGATTTAACCCGTTATTCCGGCGAGCGCAGTGCCGAAGCCGCTGTTGCTCTAACCCTTGCCCGCCAGCTTGAATACTTTGGAAAGCGCCCTGACAAAATTCCAAGTACATTGGTAAATTTTAAAGGTAATATAAGCTCTCTTGGCGACAGTCTTTTGTCTTTATCATTGGCTCGCCTTGATATTGACTATATTTTAGTAACCGCAGAAGAAGCAGTAATACCGCCGATCAAAGAACACTTTTTTATCACAGCCTGGCACGAAATTAAATCATTCTTTGCTTCATTTGTTTTTGACTTTGACAGCATAGGTAGTAAATTCAATAAAAAAGACCCGCTTTTTCGCGGCGTTATCGAAGTTTGGGTACTTTCAGGACGTGATCAAAGTACCATTTTAAAAGCCATGATCGACGAAAGTTTTACCAACTTAACAGGGATTGGTGTTAACTTAAAACTTGTTGCTCCTGATGCGGTAATGCCCGCGGTTGTAGCAGGGACAGGACCTGACATGGTTTTAACCGTTCCCCATATTGATATTATTAACTATGCTATCCGCGGAGCTGTTGTTGATGTTTCCAAGTTCCCCGGTTTTGACGAACTTGTAAGCGAGTTAAACTACAGTGTTATTGTTCCGTTCGAATTCCAGGGCGGTGTATACGGTCTTCCTGAAACCCAGTACTACCATGTAATGTACTACCGTAAAGATATCCTTGAAGAACTTGAAATAGAGCTTCCCGATACATGGGACGATCTTATCAACATAATGCCGATTATTCAAAAAAATAACATGAACGTAGGTATCCCGTCTGTAGCTAACCCTGTAGCTCCCGATTTTGCAAACTTCCTCGCTCACCTGTTCCAAAGAGGCGGTCGTCTTTATAACGAAGAAGGCTCCAGAACGCTTTTGGATACCGAAATCGCTATCGATGCTTTCGATTTTTATACAAAGTTTTTTACCCATTATAAAACTCCTGTAATGTTCGATTTTACAAACCGTTTCCGCACAGGAGAAATGCCGCTTGCGTTTAACGATTATTCATGGTTTAACACACTGGAAATTTTCGCACCCGAGCTTCGCGGTTTGTGGGGTTTTGCAAGAATGCCCGGTCTTCAAAAAGAAGACGGTTCTATAGACCGTTCAATACCGACAGGCGCTTTAGCATCGATGATCTTCTCATCGTCAAAACATCCTGAGTTAGCCTGGGAGTTTTTAAGATGGTGGATTGGATGGGAAACCCAGCTTCGGTTTGGACGTGAATTGGAAAGTTTAATGGGTTCTGCAGCGCGTTATCCGACTGCAAATTATAATGCTTTCAGGCAGCTTCCCTGGGGTTCAGAGCAGATGGCAGTTCTTGACGAACAGCGCGCCTGGACTATCGGAACACCTGAAGTACCCGGCGGTTACTTTGTTTCAAGACACATAGTTAACGCAGTGCGCAAAATTCTTAACGAAGGTCAGGATACAAGAGAAACATTGCTGGATTACTCCATTACTATCAACGATGAGTTGATTAGAAAACGCAAAGAATTTGGTCTGGAATAGGGGGAATAATGAGTCTTGGACGTTATTTAGAAAAAGTAAAAAATAATGATGAAAGGCGAGCCAGAGAAATATACAAAAATCGTGTATGTTATTTGTTTCTCGCTCCTTATGCTATTGTCTTTCTTTTATTCTTTGTCGCCCCGCTTGTAATATCAATTTTTTACAGTTTTACCTATTTTAATATTTTAGAGCCGCCGAAATTTATCGGGCTTCGTAACTACATCAACCTGCTTCTTGCAGACGATGTATTTTTAATCGCAATGAAAAACACATTCCTTATGGCGGCGATAACAGGTCCTATCGGTTATATAATGGCTTTCTTGTTTGCCTGGTTTATTAACGAACTTCCCCGTTATGTCCGCGCTATTGTCACACTGGTTTTTTACGCTCCTTCAATTTCCGGCGGAGCTTACATGATTTGGGCGCTTATTTTTTCAGGAGATGCTTACGGATACATTAACGGTGTTTTAATGAACATTGGTATTTTATCGGAACCGGTTCTTTGGCTTTCCGATCCAAAGTTTATGATGCCTGTTATGTTAGTTGTCATTTTATGGATGAGTTTGGGAGCGGGCTTCCTTGCGTTTATCGCAGGTCTTTCTACAATCGATCCAACTTTATATGAAGCAGGTCTTGTTGACGGTATTTCAAACCGCTGGCAGGAACTGTGGTACATAACGCTTCCTAACATGAAAGGGATGTTAATGTTCGGGGCTGTTATGGCGATAACGCAATCGTTCGGGGTAGCGGACGTTACCATTGTACTTGCCGGTTTCCCAAGTACGGACTATGCAGTCCATACAGTTGTAAACCATCTAATTGACTACGGCTCGCTTCGTTTTGAAATGGGCTACGCATCGGCTATCGCCACTATTCTGTTCTTTACAATGATCGTTTGTAACTTTGTAATTCAGAAAATGCTAAAGCGGGTAGGAACTTGATATGAAAAAAGTAAAAAAACTGATTGGCGGAAGAAGACTTAACCGTTCTTACGGCGGAGACGCATTTATTATCACACTGCTTACAATTTTCGGCGTGTTCTTTGCGTTCCCTCTTGTTTTTAACATTAACCATGCGTTCAAACCGCTGAACGAAATCTTCCTTTTCCCGCCCAATATTTTTGTCCGCCGTCCTACAATGAACAACTTCCAGGATCTTTTTATCATTATGAGTAAATCCTGGGTAACTTTTTCACGTTACATTTTTAATACATTGTTTGTCACTGTTGCAGGTACTGCAGGTCTTATCATTGTCGCGGCAATGGGAGCGTTCGTAGTAAGCAAATATAAATTCCCGGGTGCAAAAGTATTTTTCTCCGGCGTTATTATTACTCTTATGTTTTCAGGTTATGTAACAGCAATTCCAAACTACCTTGTTATGGCACAGCTTGGCTGGGTAGATACATATCTTTCTATCATAGTTCCTGCGTTCGCAATGCCTATGGGATTCTTCTTGTTAAAACAGTTTATAGATACCATACCGGATACATTATTGGAGGCTGCCAAAGTAGACGGGGCTAAGGAGTTCGGCATTTTCGGCTGGATAGTCCTTCCCATGATTAAACCGGCTTGGCTTACTGTAATGATCTTCTCCGTACAGTCTTTATGGAATGCAAGAGCTTCAAACTTTATTTATTCGGAAGAATTAAAAACACTTCCTTACGCTCTTTCCCAGATTATTACAACCGGTGTTGCACGCGCGGGTGTAGGAGCGGCTGTAGGGCTTTTCGTCATGATTGTTCCTTTAATATGTTTTATTCTGGCGCAAAGTAACGTTCTTCAGACAATGGCAAGTTCGGGGATAAAAGAATGAAAAAAACAATTATTTTATTATTTTTGGCTATTTTTATTATTTCTGCGGTTGTGTATGCCGAACCGACTAACTACACATATAACTACGATTATTGGGATGAACAGGCAATATCCCCCGATGCGTACCGTGTATCCGCCTTTTTGCTTGGAACCGCATTTGACATAGGGCATTTCCGTGATCCGCAAGGTTTATTTATCAAAGATAACCTTGTATATGTATGTGATTCGGGCAATAACCGTATCGTAGTACTGGAAGTTACGCCGTTCGGCGATCATGTTCTTAACAGGGTTGTAAATTCTGTTTTAATAGACGGTGAAGAATCGGATCTTGCATATCCTATGGATCTTTTCCAGTGCAGAAACAATTATATTTATATAGCGGACACCAATAATAGGCGTATCTTAAAACTTGACGGGCAGTGGAATCATATATTTACAATCACAAGACCTGACGATGAAAGTATCGATGATTTTGTCGAGTTTCATCCTTTAAAACTTGTTGTAGATTTTGCCAACAGAATATTCGCACAGGTTAGAGGCGTTAATAAAGGTTTAATGGAATTTGACAGCCGCGGCGATTTTACCGGTTACATGGGAGCGAACAAGGTTTCATTTAAAGTTGTCGATTATATTTGGAGATTGTTCGCCACACAGGAACAAAAGAAAAGAATGAATCTTTTTATTCCTACAGAATACAATAATATTGCTTTGGATAACGAAGGTTTTGTTTACGCTACAAACGCAACAATGTCTGCATGGGGAGATGTTCCAACAGATCCGGTGCGCCGCTTAAATGCCATGGGGCAGGATATATTAATCCGAAACGGTTATAAAAAACCTGTGGGTGATTTAGTTTGGGGAGATGCAGGCGGAATATCGGGACCTTCCAGGTTTATAGATGTTGTCGCTTTTGACAATGATTCTTACGCATGTTTTGACAGTGCCCGCGGACGTATTTTTATGTACGATTTCCAGGGAAATCTTTTATATGCATTTGGAAGCATCGGTAATAAAGAAGGATATTTTCAAATACCTGTTGCAATAGACAGAATGGGTACTGCTTTATATACGCTGGATTCAAGATTCGCCGCTGTAACACGTTTTGATGTGACTACTTACGGACAAAAAATTAATGACGCATTGGATGAATACAGAGCAGGTCGTTACGAATCTTCGGCTCTTATATGGGAAGAAGTTTTAAAAATGAATGGTAATTATGATCTTGCATATATTGGAATAGGGCGCGCTGCTTTACGCCAGGGGCAATATCAAAAAGCGATGGAATACTATAAATTAAAACACTTCCGCGAAGGTTACGGTAAAGCGTTCCAGCTTTACCGCAAACAATGGATGGAAGACAATCTTTGGAAAATACTTTTAATTGTTGCTATAATAGTTCTGGTTCCCGCCGCTATAAAATACTCTATCAAACTTGTTAAGGAGATTAGAGACGCATGAAGTATATTACCGATAAAAACTGGTGGCAGCATCTTGGCAAGACAATGAAATATTCATTGTATGTTTGCACCCATCCCTTTGACGGTTTTTGGGATTTAACCAATGAAAAAAGAGGCTCTCTTGCCGCCGCGCATATTTTTGTTTTTGCATCCGTACTTATAGAAATATTGCGCGTAACGCTTACAAGTTTTATGTTTGTACGCATTAACATGGAAAACTTTAATGCGTTAATCGTTCTTCTGCGTATATTGCTGCCTATTTTGTTATGGGTTGTAGCCAACTGGGGTCTTACTACCCTTATGGACGGCAAAGGCAAGATGGTCGATATATACATGGCTGTAGCTTACGCATTGGTTCCGTCAATAATTATTAACACTATAATGATTATTTTAAGTCAGATTGTAACATTTGATGAAGGCGCAATTTACTGGTTTTTATCGGTATTTTCCGTAATTTGGACAGGTGTTTTAATATTGGTCGGCATGATGATGATACACGATTACAGTATGGGTAAGGCAATTTTATCCAGCCTTCTTACAATCATTGGAATGGGAATTATGGTATTTATTTTCGTAGTTTTCTTCAGTTTGATCAGCGATACAATAGCTTACTTTTTATCGCTGTATAGAGAATTACTTTTCAGGTTTATATAGGGGGAAGCAGTGAAGAAAATTACTTGGCTTTTTTTAGCTTTAATTATTTCTATTGCGCTAGTTTCCTGCGGCGGAAGACCGTCAGGGGCGAAAAATATAACTATATATGAATGGGACGGTAATACGGATGAAGTAATACTTGAAAATCAGTATCTTCATCTGCGTTTCCTGCCGGAAAATACCGGGATAATTCTTACCTGTAAAGAAACAGGAGCGCAGTGGAGATCAAATCCCGAAGAAATCGATCCTAGAGCGGCTCCGGTTACAAGGTATATGCAAGCATCAGTATTTGCTTTGGAATACGCCAATGTTTACGGAATTGGAATGTTTCAGTATTCGGGTGAACAAAGTATTGATCTTGGCGTTTATGAATACGGTATTGTAGACGGCGGACTGGAAGTTAATTATACGGTTGGTAACATTGAAAGAACCTATATTATTCCGCCTGCAGTTCCTGAAGAAAGAATGCTGCACTTCATGAACAATATGACCATGACAGAACAGAGTCTTTTAAATGCAGGCTACCGTCTTTACGATATAAATAATTTAAGAAGAAATGACGACAGGGATGAATTATTAATAAAGTATCCCAATTTAAGAAACACAAATATTTATGCGTTACGCGACGAAGTTCATGAATATCAAAAGGCAGAATATGAAAATTACTTTTCCAATGCCGGATACACTTATGATGATTATCTTACAGATATAGCCATGTATCCCACACTTGCCGTAAGAGACAGGCCTTCTTTTAATGTAACTTTACGTTATACGCTGGAAGGAAGATCTTTAGTATTGGATATACCTTTTGAAAAAATAGCTTACAGGGCAACTTATCCGATAACAACTCTTTCTGTTATGCCGTATTTCGGAGCAGGTTATTTAGATGACGAAGGTTATGTACTGGTTCCTGACGGCAGCGGCTCTTTAATTTATTTTAATAACGGCAAACATAACCAGCAGTTTTTTAACAGTGTTGTTTATGGATGGGACGAAGCGAGGGTTAGAAAAGAACTTATATCAGATAACAGATCTCCCATGCCTGTCTACGGTATACAAAAAAACGGTAATGCCATTTTAGCCGTAATCGAAAACGGCTCATCTTACGCAAGTATACGCGCCGATGTTTCCGGTCCTTCAAGTTCATATAATTATGTGTATCCGCGTTTTACAATGGTACACAACGAAATTATGAATATATCCGGAAGGTCACAGCGTGATGTTTTTCAATATGAAAGATCGCTTCCTGATGGAGAGAGTATAACAATCCGTTATATAATCTGTAAAGAAGACGGTTATGTCGGCATGGCAAAAGAATACCGCGAATACCTTTTAAATAAATTTCCTTCTTTGAGTAAAAGAAATGACAGCGGAATTCCTATCGTAGTTGAAATACCCGGAGCGGTAAATAAAACACAGCACCGTGCCGGAATTCCTTTTGACCTTCCTTTAAAACTTACATCATATAATGAAGCCGCCGAAATGTTAAATGATTTTTCCAATTTAGGATGGAAAAATGTAAATGTAAAATTAAACGGCTGGTTTAATCACAGCGTAGAACATTCTGTTCCGTCACGCATTAAATTAATCAGAGACCTTGGAAGCAAAAGGGATTTTCAAAATCTTCTTGATATATCAAATCAAAAAGGTTTTACAGTTTACCCGGAAGTTGATTTTTTCTTTATGAGAGATACAAAACCTTTCGACGGTTTCAGCTTATATAATGACGCATCACGCTCAATAGATCGCAGAAGAATAGAGAGATATCCTTTCAGTTTTGTATGGTTCGGCGAAAGGATGAGGTGGGGTAAACTAAGTTATATAGCGCGCCCGGATTTTATGATGTCAACAATCGATAATTATGTGAACAAAGCTGAAAATTACGGAATTGAAAATGTAGCATTCAGAAATATCGGCTCCAGGCTTGCAGGTGATTATAACGAAAGACAGCATGTAAGCCGGGAAGGCTCAAAATTAATGAGACAGGAAAAACTTGCGCAGCTTTCAAGAAACGGAAAGGGAATAATGCTTCTTTCAGGTCATGCTTACGCAGCGCCCTTTGCGGATTTTATTATTGATATGCCGCTTGATTGCCAGAGTTTCAGTATAACGGACGTTTCAGTGCCTTTCTATCCGATGGTTTTACATGGTCTTGTTCCTTTTACAGGTAAAGCTATAAACCTTGCAGAAGACTATACAAAAAACCTGTTAAAAACGGTTGAAAGCGGAGCCGGGCTTTATTTTAGCTTTATGACAGAAGAAACTTCGGTTTTACAAGAAACAAAGTTCAGGCAGTTTTATGCAAATGTTTATCATAAATGGGTTGGAGATGCGGATGTGCTTTATAAACGTTTCAGCGCCGATTTCGGACATCTTTACAACCAGGCAATCGTAAATCATACGATTGTATCTGATGGTTTTACAATTACAGAATACGAAGACGGGACTAGAGTTGCGGTAAATACAAGTAATACAGGAATTAATTACAGCGGAAGGTATGTCGGCTCCAATAATTACGTTGTATTAAGGCGGGGGAACTAATGAAACTTAAAAAAATAAAAAACGCTATCGAAGGTTTTTTATCAAAGACTTTGCCGAAATATCTTTGGGTAAAAAATGATAAACTCTGCCTTACACTGGAAGGTAAAAATGCCCGCGCAGGGTATCTTTTTATACTTCCGTTTGTAATTGGTTTTATCCTTTTTATGTTTATTCCGATTTTGGAATCCTTTAGAATGATATTCAGCAATGTCAGTATAGACCTTGTAAATAAATCATTTGGCCTTGAATTTGTAGCTTTAGGAAACCTTGAAAGAGCTCTTACAATAGACCCTGAATTTACCCGATTACTTGTAGAAGAGCTCATCCGTATGGTATTGGTAGTTCCAGCAATTATCATTTTCAGTCTTTTTATAGCCCTTTTATTAAACCAGGAGTTTAAAGGAAGGGGAATGGTAAGGGCGATTTTCTTCCTTCCCGTTATTTTATCTTCAGGTGTACTTGTCGGGCTTGAGACAAATAACGCGCTTATGCAGAGCATTGCCCAGTCCATAAAAGACAGTAACATGATGAAAGCATCGATTACCGGGGTTTTGGAAGAAATAATTGCAGTTGAAGGCGCTGCCGCCGGTTTTATGAAATATATTTTCCAGGTAGTTAACCAGATTTATACAATCGCTATGGCTTCCGGTATTCAGATAATTATCTTCCTTTCTGCGCTTCAGACCATACCGCCTAGCATGTTCGAAGCCGCAAAAATTGAAGGAGCTACAAGCTGGGAATGCTTCTGGAAAATAACATTTCCTATGGTAAGTTCCCTAATACTTGTCAATATAGTGTATTCTGTGGTAGACTTCTTCTTAAGAACGGACAACAGGGTTATGGAAAAGATATCCACCGTCTTATTCCAAAGCCTTGATTTTGGTTATTCGTCGGCTCTGGCATGGTTCTATTTCTTGATTGTTATTATTGTTATAGGGGTGTCGATGGGATTAATTTCCAAGAAGGTTTACTATTATGACTAAAAAAGCAGTAAACCCTCATGCAATGAATATTCTCGGAAACAAGGTTGCGGATATAACTTATAAGATATTCCGCGCTATCCTTATTTTTGGGTTCTGTTTCCTCATTTTACAGCCGCTTTTGGATAAGGTTTCTGTAAGTTTTATGGAAGAACATGATCTTTACGATGCCAGCGTAGTAAGTATTCCCCGTAATTTTTCTACCGACAACTACAAAATTGCCATGAATCTTATGAAGTACTGGCCAACATTAATTCAATCAACAATAATCATTGTAATAAGCGCTCTTTTACAGGTTGCAGCCTGTACTATGGCGGCTTATGGTTTTGCCCGATATAAATTTCCCGGTAAGAATATTTTATTCATGTGTGTATTCCTGATAATTATTGTTCCGCCGCAGACAATTCTGGCTTCACTTTATTTGAATTTCCAGTTTTTTGATATATTGGGAATTTTTAAGCTTATAACCGGAGAACCTATAAATCTATTGGGAACTCTGACGGGTTATTTCCTTCTTTCCGCTACAGCGATGGGTTTAAAAAGCGGTCTTTATATCTTCCTTTTAAGACAGTATTTCAGGGGAGTGCCAAAAGAACTGGAAGAAGCAGCTTATGTAGACGGATGCGGAAGATTTTATACATTCGGACGCATTATGCTTCCCGATGCTATGCCTATGCTTACATCATGTTTCCTTTTTTCATTTGTATGGCAATGGACAGATTCCATTTTTTCAACATTGTTCCTTAGGGGATATAACATGATGCCTATTGCCCTTTCAAGGCTTACAGAAAGTTTTTTCCGTTATTGGGCAGGTATTAACGCAACAGGAGCAGGCGGCGGCGGAATTATGGCACAGCCTCCTGTAGGATATGTACAGGCAGTAGTAGCTACAGGAACACTTGTATTCCTTATACCGCTTATACTTTTATATCTAGTAGCGCAAAAAGCGTTCGTAGAATCACTTAGCCAAACCGGTATTAAAATGTAACCGGATTAAAATGGTTTCAACACGGTAGTTTACCGTTTGAGATAGTAAAAATTATTTTTTATGGAGGAATGACATGTTAAAAACAAGTCAAAAAATTGGATTAGTTCTGTTTACAATTATCCTTGCATTTAGTTTAGTTGTACTTACAGGATGTCCTGGAGACGGTCTTAAGGGAGCGAATATCAGAATCGCATCATGGTGGTCAACATACAATGTAGACACTTATGAACCCAGAAATGAAGGTGAAGAACAAGAACTTGAAATGAGAAGAAATCTTCTTGCGAAAGAAGGCTTCAACATGGAAGTATTTGAATTATCAGATTTTGATAACTACCTTCCGCTTGTAGCAAGCCATATTATGTCAAACGACAGAACCATCAGTGTTTATGAAGTTTCATCTGCTATGGCAATGACATTATTTAAACAGGGACTTCTGTATCCTGTAAGCGATTCAAGGGCTAACTTAAATAACCGTGAACCAGTTGCAGGCGTAAGACCGATGTATGATGGTCTTGTACAGGACTTTATGACATTCGGCGGAAAACAATATGGTTTTCAGTTTGGTCTTCCAAACGACGGATGGGGAACAGCAATGTTGTTCTTTAATCCTCAGCACCTTGTAGAAGTTGGTTTAAGCGCTGAATATCTTTATGATTTACAGGCAAGCAACAACTGGACATGGGAAACTTTCCTTGATGTTTGCAGAAAATTAACAAGAGACAGATCAGGTAACGGCGTTATCGATACTTACGCTCTTCCAATTGACGATGCTCGTGAATTTATTCAGGGCTTAGTATACGGAAACGGCGGAAACTTTGTTACATTTGACGCACAGGGAAGAGCTGTAAGCGGTATTAATTCACCTGCAGTAATTCAGGCATTGGATTTCTATAACACATTAATCAGTGAAAGACTTGTTGCCACACAGCCTACTTATGACTGGGGCTGGAACTGGTCAGCATATTCAGACGGAAGAGTAGCAATGACATTTGATCCTGAATGGAGAAAAGGTCAGATGAACGACAACTTTGAAGGCGGATACGTTCTTCCTCCAAGAGGTCCTAACTCACAGAGAATTCGCATTGGCGCAAACAACAACGTTTATGTAATTCCTAACTTTTATTCACCAGCTGAAGTTAATGTTATTATGAACGCAATGGAAAAATGGTTTACACCTGTAACAACAGACTGGCTCCAGGGACACTACTGGGCATCCAGAAACCTCCGCGACGTAACAGAAACTGTTGTAATGTCAAGAGATGCACAATACCTTACATTAAAAGGTTTCCAATTAGTTCCAGGTTATCCGTTTGATGATTTCATCAATGATTTCAGAGCTGACGGAACAGGAACTGTAACTCCTGCTCAGCACATTGAATCATGGCTGCCAAGAATTAACGCAGCAATCGAAGATTTCAACAGATAGTGAACTTTTCCGGAATCACAAACATTTTGTTTGATTAGACTCCATATTATTAATTTGCGTTTTCACGGTTAACACTGCGAAGACGCAAATTATTTTTTTTATAAGGAGGAATGATATGTTATTAGGTAGAAATAAAATTGGAATATTTTTACTTGCGTTTTTGCTTGTATTTAGTTTGGTCGTATTTACAGGATGCGGCGGTACAAATCTTAAGGGAGCCAATATTAAAGTAGCTTCATGGTGGCAAACATACAATGTAAATACTTACGAACCGAGAAGTGAAAGCGAAGAACAGGAACTTGAACAAAGAAGAAGATTACTTAGAGAACATGACTTTAGTTATGAAGTATTTGAACTGTCAGACTGGGATAATTATCTTCCGCTTGTAGCAAGTAATATTATGTCAAATAACAAAGATATTCATATGTATCAGCTTAGCGCAAGTCATATTATGATATTGTTTAAACAAGGGCTTTTATATCCTGTAAGCGACAGTAAAATAATTGATTTTAATAATCGAAAAGATATTATAGGCGAAAAAGCCATGATTAACGGTCTGGCTCACGAAGCTTTTACTTTCGGCGGAAAAACATACGCATGGTCTTATGGTCTTCCTAACAATGGTTGGGGAACTTCAATGTTGTTCTTTAATCCTCAGCACCTTGAAGAAGTCGGTTTAGGCAGAGAATATCTTTATGACTTACAAAGAGACAACAACTGGACATGGGATACTTTTTATGAAGTTTGCAAAAGATTAACACGCGATACAACAGGTAACGGCGTTATTGACACATACGCGCTTCCAATTGACGATGCCCGTGAATTTATAATGGGGCTTATTTTTGGAAACGGCGGAAATCTTGTTACATTTGACGAACAAGGCAGAGCTGTAAACAGCGCCAATTCCCCGGCGGTTTTGGATGCTTTACAATTCTTTAACAGACTAATCACAGAAGGTCTTGTTGCAACACAGCCTACTTATGACTGGGGTTGGAACTGGTCAGCATTCGTAGACGGAAGAGTAGCAATGACATTTGATCCTGAATGGAGAAAAGGTCAGATGAACGATAACTTTGAAGCCGGTTACGTACTTCCGCCAAGAGGTCCAAGATCACAGAATATCCGTGTAGGAGCCGGAGTCGGCGGCGCGGCAATTCCGAATATTTTTTCACCTGCGGAAGTTGATGTAATTCTTAAAGCAGATCAATTGTGGAGCGCTCCTGTATCAGATGACTGGCTGCAGGGACACTATTGGGCTTCCAGAAACATACGAGACGTAACAGAAACTGTTGTAATGTCAAGAGATCCCCGCTATCTTACTTTAGCAGGTTTTGATCTTGTTCCGGGTTATCCGTTTGGTGATTTTATCGGTGATTTCAGAGCTGACGGTCTTGGAATTGTAACTCCTGCTCAGCACATTGAATCATGGATGCCAAGAATTAACGCAGCAATCGAAGATTTCAACCGTTAAAAAAAGGAAAAAAATATGAGTAAAATTGTTAATGGAGTAAGCATTCCGAACATTCCCTGGGAAGACAGACCCTCCTCAGGCAAAGGAAGCGATCCAAATAAAGAAATTATGTGGCGTTTTTCCAAAAATCCCGTTATTCCGCGTGATTTAACCCTTACATCAAACAGTATCTTTAACAGTGCCGTAGTGCCTTTTAACGGCGAGTTTGCAGGCGTATTCCGCTGCGATGATACACAAAGACATATGGACATCCATGTGGGATTCAGTAAAGACGGTATTAACTGGAAAATAGAAGATAATGCAATTAAGTTTGAAAAGACAGACCCGGAACTTCCTGATTCAGATTATAAATATGACCCTCGTGTTATTTGGCTTGAAGACCGCTATTACATCATCTGGTGCAACGGTTATAAAGGTCCATGTCTTGGTGTTGGTTATACTTATGATTTTAAAAAGTTTTACCAGATGGAAAACTCGATGATGCCTTACAACCGAAACGGAGCATTTTTCCCGCGCAAGATTGGAAAAAATTACGCCATGTACAGCCGCCCTAGCGATTCAGGTCACACTCCATTCGGCGATATGTGGTATTCAGAAAGCCCTGACTTGGTTTACTGGGGAAAACACCGCCATGTTATGAGCCCTAACGGCGGCTGGCAAAGCACAAAAATCGGAGCAGGTCCTTGCCCTATCGAAACAACCGAAGGCTGGTTAGTTTTCTATCACGGCGTACTTACAAGCTGTAACGGTTTTGTTTATTCATTTAGCGCAGCTTTAATGGATTTAGACAAACCCTGGAAAGTAATTGCCCGTCCCAAGCCTTATATTATTTGCCCCAAAGAGCTTTACGAACTTGCAGGAGACGTACCAAACGTAACTTTCCCTGTAGCATCGCTCGTTGACAAAGACTCAGGCAAAGTCGCCATCTACTACGGCTGCGCCGACACAGTAACAGGATTAGTCTTTGGCAAAGTTGATGAAATCATCGACTGGGTAAAGAAGAATAAGTTTTAATTTCTAAGAATTTCATCTCGCAAAGGCGCAGAGCACGCAGAGAATATTAAGATATTTTTTGTGTGTCTTGCGCCTTTTTTATTTACCACGGAGTAACACAGAGGAGAGAAGTGCTTTCGTATTAAAAACTCCGTGAAACTCCGTGTCCTCCGTGGTTAATTAATTAATAATTTTATGTTACTATCTATCTTATGAAATATCCATTTAATGATCCATCATTACCATTAAAAGAAAGAGTTAAAGACCTGATTTCCAGGTTAACTCTCGAAGAAAAATGCGGTTTTATTCCAACCCGTAACCATGCTGTTGAACGGCTTGGCATCGGCACTTGGGCAATTGGCGGCGAAGGTGCTCATGGTTTTGTAAACCGCGAAGGAAACAATACAACTTTTCCGCAGACAATAGGTTTAGCTTCCGGTTGGGATAGAGAGCTTTTGCGGAAAATAGGAGAGATTGTCGGCATCGAAGCGCGGTGTTTTTATAAATCAAGCGATCGCACAAGGGGGCTTGCTGTTTGGTCGCCTACAGTAGATTTGGAGCGAGACCCGAGGTGGGGAAGAACCGAAGAAGGTTACGGAGAAGACCCTTTCCTTACAAGCCAGCTTTCAAGCCAATACATTAAAGGTGTGCAGGGAGACCATCCTTTTTATTTAAGAGCAAGCTGCGGACCAAAACATTTTTTTGCAAACAATAACGAAGAAAATAGAATCGCCTGCAATTGTTCCATCCCGCCGCGCCTTATGCACGAATATTATCTTGTACCTTTTAAAGCGGCGATAAAGGATGCAGGCGCAGTATCGATGATGACCGCTTACAACGAAGTAAACGGAATCCCGATGATGATCCATCCCATACAGGAAGAAATAGTAAAAAAAGAATGGGGATTGGAAGGGCACATTGTAACAGACGGCGGCGATTTTTTACAAACGGTCGATGCTCACAATTATTTTGAAACACACGGAGAAACACTTGCCGCTGCTTTAAAAAGCGGCGCTGATAATATGACCGATATGCCGGAGCCTGTAATAGAAGCTGTAAAAGAAGCGCTTGAAAGAAAACTTATAGATGAAGCAGAAATTGACAGACACCTTGAAAGAATATTTGCAATCCGCTTCCGCTTTGGTCACTTTGATCCAATAGAAAATTTGGAAAATCCATACGAAGCAATCGGCGAATCAGATAATATGAAGGATGAATACCGAAAACTCTGCCGTGAAGCTGTAAGAAAATCTATCGTACTTTTGAAAAACGAAAAACAGCTTCTTCCTTTAAAACTTGAAAAAACTAATGGTACTATTGCAGTAATGGGACCTCTTGCATCTGAACTTCATCTGGACTGGTACGCAGGGATTCCGACATATCAAAGTACACCAATAGATGCGCTAAAAGAAGTTTACGGAGAAAAAATTAAACACATCGACCATCGTGACATTGTTTCTTTTACAACAGACGATGGAAGACCATTGGTATTAATCGATGTTCCTGAAAAGGATAATCCCGATAAATCAAAAAAGACATTAGCTGCAGGTAAACAGGGAGAAAACCCGGCGCAATTTTACGTTGAAGATTGGGGATGGGGCGTAAAAACTTTTACAGATACACAAAGCGGTTTAATGCTGGAAGGCTGTTACGCAAGAAGAGAAGTTGTTCCGCCAAGAAGAGAACCGATTCCGCCTCAGCTTATGCCAAAAAATGACACGACAGATTATTTTATAACAGCATCGGCAAAAAATAATTTACAGTGGTTTGGATTTACACTTTTTAATATTGTACCTCAAAAAAACGGTAATGTACTTATTAAAACCCACGATAATAGGCGTATCATAACAAACGAAACAGGAAAACCTGTTACCCAGCATGACGATCCTGTTCCTGTAAAGAGCGAATTATTTAAAATGAAACTTGAGCATGACGGACTTGCCGCTGCAAAAGAAGCTGCCGCAAAAGCGCAGCATGTTTTATTCTTTGCAGGCAACGACCCGATGATTAACGGAAGGGAATGTATCGACCGACCAAGTTTAAACCTTCCGCCGAGGCAGCAGCAGTTAATCGACAGTATCGCAGAAGTGAACGACAAAACCGTACTTGTTATGATTTCCGGTTATCCTTATACAATCAAAGAAATTTCAAAAAAAGTTCCTGCGATTATTTGGATGGCGCACGGCATTCAGGAAACAGGAAACGGTATCGCAGATATTTTAAGCGGAAAGTATTCACCGGCAGGGCGCACTCCTTTAACATGGTACGAAGATGAAAAACAGCTTCCTTTGATTATGGAATACGACATTATGGCTGGTAAAACAACTTATCAGTATTTTGATAAAAATGTTCTGTTTCCATTCGGACACGGGCTTTCTTACACAAACTTTGAGTACAAAGATTTAAAAATCGATAAATCAAAAATAGAAAAAGATGATACTTTAAATGTTTCTTTTAAAATAAAAAATAAAGGTCAGGCTGCTTCAGAGGAAGTGCCTCAGATGTATGTAACATTTAAAGGTTCTGTTTTGCGCCGTCCATTAAAAACATTAAAAGGTTTTGAAAGAATTTATTTTGAACCGGGCGAAGAAAAAACTATTTGTTTTCAATTATCTGCAAATGAACTTACGATTTGGGAAGGACTTAAAAATACTTTTTTACTGGAAGCAGGTTCATGTACAATTTCAATCGGCTCTTCTTCTATTGATATCCGCCTTAGCGGCAATATCGAAATCAAAGGTGAAAAACTTCTTCCGCGCAAATTACTGGCAAAACAAGTACATGCGCAGAACTTTGACAGCTATTCAAACTGTTATCTGCACGAAAAAAGAGGAAGTCCTATCCCTGCTGTTTTTAATAATGAAGATGGAAGCTGGATAAGTTTTAAATCAGTTGATTTTTAAAACGGAAAAACATTACAGTTATCTTCGATTGTACAGGGAACGCACGGCAGCAAGATAGAAGTCCGCATTGATTCACCAGAAGGAAAAATAGTTGGTACTCTGGAAGTTCCAATTACAGGGGATATATCTTTTTATCCGCTTCCCAAAACCAGCTTTAGAAGACTTGCATCCTGGGGACATACTCAGTGCAAGATGGAAAATATAAGCGGTGTACATGATCTGTATCTTGTGTTTTACGGCAAGACAGGTTTATGGCAATTTGAAATTATTTCATAAAAAGAAATAAAAATTTTTACCACGAACCACACTAACCATCACGAAAGAAGATAATATATCGAAGTAAGGGTTCGTGTTCGTGCCGCAGGCACGGTTTCGTGGGGTTTGTGGTTTTAAAAAAGAAACTATTTAGAATTGTAATCCTTGCATGTTCGGCATGCCGGGCATTCCTTTCATGTTGCCTTTTGCCATCTTTTTCATCATGCCTCGCATCTTTTCAAACTTTTTTAAAAGACGCGCAACTTCTGCAACCGATGTCCCGGAGCCTCTTGCAATTCTGCCTCGCCGAGGAGGTCCTATAATTAAATGGTTAGCCCTCTCTTTTTTTGTCATCGAGCTAAGAATCGCTTCCTGGCTTTTTAATTCTGCTTTGTTAATATCATCTTCGCTAAGTTGTCCCTGCATACCCGGGATCATGTCAAGCATTTTTTGAAGCGATCCCATTTTTTTCATTGCTTTAATTTGATCCAGCCAGTCTTCCAGTGTAAAGTTTTCTTTCTCCATTTTTTTCTGGAGTTCAAGCGCCTGCTTTTCATCGATTACTTCCTGCGCTTTTTCTACAAGACTTACGACGTCCCCCATGCCAAGAATACGCCCTGCGATTCTGTCGGGATGGAACGGTTCAAAGTCTTCCGGTTTTTCACCAGTGCCTGTAAACTTAAGCGGCTTACCTGTTACTGTTTTTAAAGAAAGAGCAGCTCCGCCTCGTGTGTCAGAATCAAACTTGCTTAATACTACGCCTGTAAGACCTATTTTTTCATCGAAGGTTTTTGCGATGTCCGCCGCAGTCTGCCCTGTCATTGAATCTGCGACTAAAAGCATTTCATCCGGGTTGGCAGCTTTTTTTAACCGGGAAAGTTCTTCCATCATCGGTTCGTCAATCTGCATTCGCCCTGTTGTGTCGATGATGATTGTGTCGATTAGATTTTTCTTTGCCCAGCCAAGAGCATTCTGATAAACTTTTACGCTGTCTTTCGCTCCGTCTTCTTTGTGAACAGGTATGTCGATTTGATTTCCAAGAACAAAAAGCTGTTCCATAGCGGCAGGACGAATAAGGTCACAAGCTACGAGTAATGGTTTTCGTCCTTCCTTTTTTAAACGCAGAGCAAGTTTTGCCGCGCTTGTAGTTTTACCCGAACCTTGAAGACCGAGCATTAAAATTGTAGTTATAACATCAGGACCTTTTAATTTTAAGGCGCGGCTTTTTGGATCTTCATCACCAAGAAAGGAAACAAGTTTATCGTGAACGATTTTTATAAATTGCTGTCCCGGGTCTACAGAACGTAAAACTTTTTCGCCTTTTGCTTCTTCTATTGTTGAGTTTACAAAACGCCGTACAACACGTAAGTTTACATCGGCTTCAAGTAAAGCCATTTTTATGGCTTCAACAGCATCTTCAATATTTTTTTCTGTTATCGAGGACTTGCCTGTAACAAAACGAAATGCGTCGGTAATTTTTCCTGTCAATTTTTCAAACATTTATCTTATATCCCAATCTACAAGCAGATTTTTGCAAAATTCCATAGGTTTTAATTCTTTGTTTAAAAGGTTGCATATCCCCAATGATACAGGCATACGCAGTTTGTGTTTTTCTGCAAGCTCTTTGATTTGTTTCGCTGCCGCAACTCCTTCAGGCAGGTATCCGATTTCGCCGATACGGCTTAGTATGTCGTCGATATTTTTAAACGAGTCTAAAATATTTTTTTCGATTATATCCCTTCCAAAACGCCTGTTTCTCCCAAGTACCGACCGGCATGTAACATCAAGGTCTCCTATCCCTGAAATTGATGTAAATGTTTCCGGGTGTGTAGCGCCTAACGTTTTGCCCAAAAGCTGTATTTCGTTAAGACCTGCCGCAAGTAAAAGGGATTCTGTTCCATCTCCGAACATGTCGGCTTTGTCGGATGTTTTTAAAGCATCAAGCATTCCAAACGCAATCGCAATTACGTTTTTAGTTGCCGCAGCTACCTGAACGCCGCGTACATCCAGTGATGAATATACCAAAAGGCGCGGGTTTTTTAAAAGGTCTCTGAAACGAATGGCATTTTTTGGATTTTCACTTGCTGCAATAAGCCCTGTAATTTTTCCGCAGGATACTTCTTCTGCATGGCTAGGTCCTGATATATAAACCAAAGATTGGCGGAAAAAGCCAGGCAGGTAATCTTCCATTGTTTCAAGGATTAGGCGAGGTCCGTTTTCTGTGGGTAAAAATCCTTTTGTTATAACCGCTATTGTGGTTTTACCGTCACGAATCGATTTTACATTAATTGATTTTTTTAATGTATCAAGGAGAAATAAAGACGGAAGAGCATAAATCAAAAATTGTCTTCCTTCCGCAGCTTCTTCAATATTTGATGTCGCCTTAAGTGTTTTTGGCAGTTTTACACCCTGCAAATATCTTGTATTTAAGCCGTTATTATTAATATCGTCCCTGACAGATTCTTCAAAACTCCAGACAAGAACTTCTTTTCCTTTGTCGGCAATAACTTTCGCTATTGCTGTTCCCCACGCTCCGGCTCCCAAAACCGCTATTTTTGCTTCCATACCTCATTATGACTTGTTTTAATAATTTTCTCAATATATTACAAGGTATGGACATGACTGTTAATGCCGTGATAATCTTAGAATGTGAGGAAATTAGCCAAATTAATCATCTTATTTAGCCTTACTTTTCTCATTACTTTTTTTCTGGTAGCGGCTTTCAAGTTTTTATCCCTGCGTGTTGAATGGATAAAAATTCTGCCGCCAACTCCTGAAACTACCCTTACTTTGTTTATAACCGCCGCTCACTGGGCTTTATCTTTATCACTGTTTTCTTCAATCATTTTAGCGATGAATTATGCAGTAAGAAGAAACTGTTATTATATAATGACTCTTATTTGCGTTATGTCGCTTTCATTTTTATTTACCTTTAGCATTTCAACTATTTTACAGGGATGGAATGCTTCTCCGCCGCCCTTTGCTGCAGGTATTCCGCTTGGGGATAAGGGTTTGATTTTGACAAACTCCCTTGATAAAAACGAAACAGCGGTTGTTCTTTTAAATGGTGTTACAGATCACAGCGGTCCCAGGGTAACAGCTATTCCGGGACAGCCTCTTATTTATCAGCAATCAGTTGGTTTAAGTTTTGCAAACCCGGTTACAAGCCTTCCTTCCATTCCTTTTACAGATGATACCCCATGGTTTTTAAGAAGTATTTCCATAGATTTGCGGCTTAACGCAGAAGTGTTTCAGCAGAAATTTAATCAGGGGCTTTTTTCATATTTAGTTTATGTCGGCTCTTTAATTTTTTTATTGTGTTCAATTGCCTACACAGTCAAATTCAGCGCATGGCCGCTTGCAAATCTTTTCTTGGCTGCATTGGCTTTTAGGGGTGTTCTTGCAATAATAACATTATTCAATAGACCGGAAATGATGGCTACAATTAATTCATTACTGGGAAATTTTATATCGAGTATTGATTCGCTTCCGTTATTCTTTTTGGGATTCGGCATCCTTGTAAATATTTATTCGTTTTTAAATTTTGTAGCAAGAAGGAGGTACGATGATGATTAATACGGAAAAACTTCGCAGCCCCCAATATATATTTATAATTTATATCGTAGTTTCTTCTATTTTGATTTTACTTTACCGCTTTATTTTTCCGTCTTCTTTGCCGCCGCTGCCGATGTACGCAGGAAGCTGGCGGTTTATGCAGGGATTTTTGGAAATATTTAATCTGTTTCCGGCTTTAGCGTTATCTGCATTAGTCATTCCTTTTGGACTTGCTTCATTTGAAGAAAATTACCAAAGTTTTTCCGAAATATTTTTTAAACGTCTTCTTTCTTCTGTCGTTACGGCAATTGCAGCCGCTATAATATATGGATTGATTTTCTTTCTTATAGCTCCTCTTGTTAAAAATCATGAAGATAATATGCGCTTTACAGGATCACTTTATCAGCTTGCAAAAAACAACGCGCAGGAAAGCGCAAGAGCCGGCGAATGGTTTGACGCTTCCCAGTTTCTTGCGATCTGTGATCGTATTTGGCATAACAGCACTGAACTTGAATTATTAAAAAGGGATGTTGCTTTAAATCTGGATAGAAGCGAAAACGAAAGAAGGGAAAATTACACTATAGATATATATCCGTTATCCAGTGAACAGCCGATTGATGCTACAATGGCAATGACAATGGCTCAAACAGCATTTGACGAGGAGCGTTATTTTGACTCGCATTGGCTTGCAGGGTTGGCAATCCGTCTTGCAGGACAGCGTAACATTGTGCAGGTTGCCGCCGCCACTCAATTGGAAAGTGAAGCATGGGACATGATCGCGTCTTTGGCTCCTAACCAAAGAGAAACACATATTTTTAATTTGTATCATCTTAAACTTTCAGGGTATCAAGCAATGCAAACCGGTCAGTGGGTGCAGGCTTACTATATTTTTCAGCAGTTAATCGGTCATACTCCAAATGATCCTGATGCTGTAAATTTTCTTGCAGCAAGCGAACAGGGAGCCGCTCTTACCGCCTTTTTTATCGACGAAGTTGAGCTTTCTGTAGGCGAAATTTTAAACGGCGCTGTTTTTTCTCTTCCAAGTGAAGACGGCAGGGTTGTACTGCGTTTTTCAAGTCTTACATTGGCAGATGATGTTTCTTATGGTTTTGGATTTGATTACATGGGTTTTGACAATGACATGAACCTAAAAACCAGCGGTACTGCCCGTTATGTGAAACTGCTTCCCTTTACGCTTGACGAAAGTCCGAAAATTCTGGTTTTAACTCAAGCGCTGGATCGTTATAACGAAGACAGAAGTTTTAGAAGCCAGTGGCAGCTTGGAAGCGAACCTGCCGGCGGAATATTACTGGATATTGATTTTGAAGAGTTTTTACTTCTTTCCAAAGTTAGGCGCGGGCTTTCCAATCTTCAGATTAGAGAACTTTTTACAGCGGCAAGATCTCTTGAAAAAGCCGGTTATATAAATCAGATTTTTGAAGCGGAAATTTTAAACCGGCTCGGTTCTGCGCTTTTCTTTTTACCGCTGTCAATTTTTATAATTATAATCGCCTGGCGTTACAGGGCAAGGCAAAAACCCCGCTATCTTTTTGTTTTATTATTGCCTGTTTTACCTGTTATATTTCACGGTTTAGTTTTCCTGTATCGTTCTGTTTTTAATACACTGGGTATTTGGCTTGTAATAAGCGCAGGTTTTTCTGCGGCAATTATTATTTATATCGTTGCTTTGGCTGTCACGCTTTTCATCTCGCTTATAACACTTTCCGCCCAACATAGTTAGTAATATTTAGAAATTTATTCTCGCCAAGACGCAGAGGCGCAGAGCAGAGGTACGAAATCTTGCTTTAAAACTAGGAATCTAAGTATTACTTTAAGTATTTTTAGTTATTATATTAAGAATTCGGACAACAACTTTGCGTCTTTGCGCCTTTGCGAGATAAAATTCCAAATTATTTTTCAAGATCAAGTAGTTTTTGTTTTAGTTCCAAGCCGCCGGCGTAACCCGTTAATTTTCCGTTTTTTCCAATAACACGATGACAGGGAATTATTATAACAATCGGGTTTTTATTGTTCGAAAGCCCTACAGCCCTGCACGCTTTTGGATTCCCTGTTTTGATCGCAATTTGTTCGTAGCTGCATGTTTGTCCGTAGGGAATAGCTTTTAAAACCTGCCATACCTTTTTTTGAAATTCCGTTCCTTGTGCGTTAAGCGGTAAATCAAATGTTTTTCGCTTGCCGCTAAAATATTCATCAAGCTGTTTTATTGTTTCTTTTATTAAAGGAGTTTGTAGCTTTTTTAGTTCTGTTGATTTTTTAATAAATAATTTTTCTTCGAATTTAAACCGAACATTATGAATAGTGTTATTTTCTTCTATGATAAAAAGGTTACAGAATTTATTACTGTAATTGTAATAATATTTCACTCTAATAAGTGTAACACATATATAAAATTTTGGTTATATAATTAGAAACTATTTAAATGGAAATTTTATTTCCTATACGGAGGTTATTGTGAAAAAATTATTTTTAATTCTTTTTATTACTGTATTAATCGGAGGTTTATTCGCTCAGGAATCTACCCGTCAGAACAGGGAAAACAGACAAGACAGAACCCCTCGTCCCCAAAGAAGCGAAACACAAGACAGGCGTCAGGTAAATCCCGTTACAATTGATGGAATTCTGGTACTGGAAAGGGGATTTATCGCAGTAAAAAGCGGCGATACAATTCATTTTGTTCCGGTTTTAAACCGTTTTGCCGGTTTTATTAGTGAAGTAAAAGAAGGCGCTACAGTTTCTATCGAAGGTTTTGGAGTCAGGAACTTTGTTCATCCTGTTAAAATGGTAATTGAAGGAAAAACTATTGAGTTTAATAATAGGGCTCGTATGGGACAAATAAACCCTCAGTTAAGAAATCATGAATTAAACCGACGCCAGGAAAGAACTAGACCAGATAATGATGGTCAAAGACGAAATAACCCTTCAAACAGAAGAAATGGGCATGAAAGGGAAAGATGTACATGCGGATGTAAATAAAACAGATTGGAATTAAGACTACAAGAACTGTTTATTTTAGATTTGAACGCTCTGTCTTTAAAAGACGGAGCGTTTTTTTTGTTCGTATTATTGTAAAAAGAGCAAATTTCCTATATAATGAATGTTAATGAAAACAATTTTCACAGTTGACGACAACCATGTTAACTTGTTGGCAGCAGAATCAGCATTATCAGAAAAATATGCTGTTTATACCTGTTCGTCTGCTTCATTAATGTATGAAATGCTGAAAAATGTTACTCCAGATTTAATTTTATTGGATATATTGATGCCTGAAATAAGCGGGTTTGACGCTTTAAAGTATCTAAAATCCGATAAAAGATATTCCGGAATCCCTGTTATATTTTTAACAAGTAAAAATGACCCTGAAACCGAAGCCCGCGGTTTTGAAATGGGGGTTGCAGATTTCATTTCCAAGCCGTTTTCAAAAGCAGTCCTTATAAACCGTATAAAAACGCAGCTTAATGTCGAAGATATAATCCAGGAAAGAAACCAAATGCTGCGGTTTCGCACAGAACGTCTTGTAAAGCTGCAAAACTCCATGGCGTCGGTTTTGGCAACTATGGTAGAAAACCGTGATAAATTGACAGGTCATCATGTTGAACGCACCACAAAGTTTATAAGAATTCTTTTGAACACAATGGCTGAATACGGCGTATACACAAGGGAAATAAGTGACTGGAATGTGGAGCTTGTAGCTTCTTCAGCCCGATTGCATGATATAGGTAAAATAGTTATATCTGATATGATTTTAAACAAAAAAGGAAAACTGACAGATGATGAATTTGAAAGGATGAAAGCCCATACTTCTGAAGGTGAAAAAATAATAGACAGAATTATCGAGGATTCCGGTGACGGATACTTTTTACAATACGCAAAATCTTTTGCAGGCTCTCATCATGAAAGATGGGACGGTACTGGTTATCCTCGCGCTTTAAAAGGCGAAGAAATTCCCTTGCAGGGAAGAGTTATGGCAATAGCTGATGTATACGACGCTCTTGTATCCGAGCGTCCGTATAAAAAAGCGTATTCACATGAAGAAGCTGTTAGAATTATCAATGAATCCAGAGGCACGCATTTTGATCCGGAATTAGCGGAAATATTTTTAAAATGTGAAAAAGATTTTTCTGAAGTGGAAATATAATGATCTCAATCTATAAGCGAATAACGCCAGCGTTATTTCTTGTATGTATTGTTGCCGCTTTTTTATCCTGCTCTGAAAAAACAGAAGATCAAATATTTAATATTAATTCAATAAAATCATTTCATGAAATTCCAGGTATTACACCCGAAGAAATCGAAGCTATTGAAAAACTGAAAAAAGAACGAGAGTATTTTATTTATGGGATGATCCCTTCAACTGAGGCGTTTTTAAAAAGTGACGGGCAAATTGGCGGGTATTCTGTCCATTTATGCCGGTGGCTGTCAGAACTTTTTGGCATTGAGTTTAAAGTTGAAATCCATCAAATGAATGTTTTACTGGAAAAAACAGATTCTTATGAAGTTGATTTTAACGGCATTTTCATGGCTACTCCGGAGCGCTTGCAAAGATATTTTATGACCGACACAATAGCGAACAGGTTGTATGTGACATTCAGGCTCGAAGGAAGCCTGCCGCTTAATCAGATTTCACTTGAGCGGCCTTTAAGATACGCTTTTATAGGTACTCCTGTAGAAGCTGT
>WQYB01000022.1 GCA_009781475.1 Treponema sp. | reverse complement strand
GTTAAACGCAAACGCATGCAGGATACATGAAACGTTTAAAGCAGTTCCAAAAACTGATAAACCGCTTCGTTTTGCGCAGTTTTTATCGTCAAAAATAGTTAACGGCTGGGTAACGGAAATAAATCAGCTGGAAGACAATCGAATTGTAAAAATTACAGTAAAACGGCCTGATGAAACATATAAAATGTATATAAGGCTGTGGTCAAATGCCGCTAATTTTATCGTTACAAAAGATGACGGTTTTGTGTTAGATGTTATGCGCCGAAAACCTAAACGGGATGAAATAACAGGCGGAAGGTATTTACCTGAAGAAAAAAAATCTGAACAGGCGGCAGGTGAACGTAAGATTGAAAAACGTGTATATGAAGTACGCAATTTACCGGGTGAAGGTTCATTTAATAAAAAAATAGATGAGTATTATGCGTCACAAGGCGGAAGCCTTTCTTTAGAAGTTTTGAAAGAGCAGGTTAGGCGCACTTATGAAGGCAGTCTTGGCAGAATTAATGCCGCTCTTGAAAGACTAAGAGAAAAAGAAGTTTCATTTGCCGATTCTGCACGTTTTAAAAATTACGGCGATTTAATACTTTAAAATATCGCAATAATAAAACCCGGCGATAAATGGCTGGAAACAAATGAAGACGGAAAAACAATACGCATCGAACTTGATCCGTTAACAACGCCGGCTGAAATGGCTCAAAATTATTATTCCAGATTTAAAAAAGAAAAAAACGGTCTTA
The DNA here is from genome assembly GCA_009781475.1 of Treponema sp. Taxonomy (GTDB): domain Bacteria; phylum Spirochaetota; class Spirochaetia; order Treponematales; family Breznakiellaceae; genus WQXQ01. Next base: position 33,993 of record WQYB01000022.1, on the reverse strand, counting down.
CAGAAATTCAAAGAGAAATAGAAGACGGAGAAAAAGAATTAAAAGAAGTAACAGAAAAACTTGAGCGTTTATTAACCGAAACAAATCCTTTAATTCTTGCAAAACTTTTAAAAACCGGCGGACAGCCGCAGTTTAAAAAACAGATTTCTAAAAAAGAAAAATCACGCCCCGGGCTTACTTTTAAACGAGGGGATTGGATAATTATTGTAGGCAGAGACGCCAATGAAAACGACGAACTTTTGCGCCGTCATGTAAAAGGAAACGATTTATGGCTGCATGCAAGAGATTATCATGGCTCTTATGTGTTTGTTAAACAAAGACCCGGAAAAACCGTGCCGCTGGACATTCTTTTAGATGCCGGAAACCTTGCAATTTTTTATTCAAAAGGCAGAAATAACGAAGGCGGCGATTTATTTTACACACAAGTTAAATATTTACGCCGTGCCAAAGACGGACCAAAAGGGTTAGTAATTCCAACTCAGGAAAAAAATCTTTCTATAAAACTGGAAGACACACGTTTAAGATCGCTTGAGAATTGCAGGGTTTAATCTTATAATATCTTATGGCAAAAGCAAAAAAAGCGGTAAAAAAACCGACAGAAGTGGAAACGCTTGCAAAAGAGCTGAAATCCCTTATTCCTAAACTTAACGAAGAAGGATTGGCGTTTTTAGTAAAACAGGCAAATATCCACATTTATAACATGCAGGTTGATGAACTGAATAATACAATTATTAAAGAAAAACAACGGGATTTAGCGGCAGCGGTAAGGTCTCAAAAAACCGTAAAAACTGTAAAAACTGTAAAAACAAAGGTTAAATCCGAAGGGTTTACTGACATAAAAATGACCAGTTCCGGTTATCATATTTTATATGGAAGATTGTGGATTTCTTTTACAAAAGGTGAAATAACTTCAATGGTTAAAATCGTTAAAGGCGAAGGTTCGGCTTTGGAAATCTCCGAACGTCTTTTTAATTGGCTTTCCCGAGAACGAACCGATATTCTAATTACCGCTTCTATTGCCAATAAATTCAATGATGAGCTTAAATCGCTTATTTCACTATTAAAAATGAATTTTAAAATCAAAAAGTAGAATTATTTTATAATTTATCAGTTTTTTCCTTGCATCCTGCTCTTGCAAACACTAGATTTAATATATGGAAGCTATGCTTGCCCAAAAGAGACGGATTCGCAGTTCAGTAGGGGCTGGGTTGTTTTATCCCGAAGAAAGAAAGGAAATACTCGATTATTTGCGATCTTTTGGGCTGGAAGAGGAAAAGGGAGGATTTGCAAAGGCAATTATAGCTCCGCATGGAGCCTGGAGTTACTCCGGGTCTTTAGCTGCAGAGGCTTTTCAATCCGCAATGGGCAGAAGCAGAGATATAAAAAGGGTAGTATTGCTCGGACCTATTCATGATAAAAGGGAAAAAGGGTTATTTTTATCAAATTCACATTCATTTCATACTCCATTGGGCAATATTCCGGTAGATCAGGAACTATCTGAAGAATTTGAGTTTCAGGGGAATTTTTTTGAAATAAACGATATTCCTCATTTAAGTGAACATTCCATCGAAATCCTGCTTCCTTTTGTAAAATATTGCTTTCCGTATGCTTCGATTGTTCCTATTCTTATGGGACAGCCAAAAGCGCAGTATATTTACGATTTGGCACAGGCATTAAGAGCTGTTATAACTCCTGTTTTGGATGAAACGTTGATAGTGGTTTCCTGCAATTTATCGAGTAATGTTGATAAAGAAGCAGCACAGCTTTCAGCACAGGAAGTTATATCGCTATTTTCCGAAAAGAATTCTCCCGCACTTGCCGCGGCAATTTTAGACGGGCGTTTAAATGCATGCGGCGGCGCTTTGGCGGCAAGCCTTTTTGAAAGCGGATTGCTTGATAAAACCCATACCTGCTCTATAGCAGACGAAATGATAAGTGCCGTCGGCACTGAAAATACCACTGTTTTTTACAGTGAATTATCTTATTATTAATATAATGATACTTGTCATTAATTTGACTGACACAAAAATAAAATAAAGGTTTATAATTGAGTATGCGTAAATTAATTTTTTATATTATAATTATTTTTATTTTCATATCCTGTGCTTCGCAGCCGCAGACAGCGCAGCGTCTGGATGTCAAAGAACCATCATTCGAAGTTGTTTCTATATTCATTTTACAGGCAGATATTGTTGTTACCGAATTTGAAGCTGTAATAAGAATAGAAAATCCCAATGATTTTGCAATGGAACTTTCCTCCATAACTTATGAATTGTACGGTAATAATCTTTTTTGGGCAGGTAATACTGTAAACAATATTGTGCAAATACCTGCCAACAGTTCAAGAGAAACAAGATTTACATTTTCCATGAATTTTATAAACATGAATAGACAGCTTTTGGATGATGTTATTGCAATGCGCCAGGTTAATTACCGTTTCAGAGGAAAGGCGCAGGTTCGTCCTTCCATACCAAATGTTCCTTTTTTTCCTGTCGATTTTGACTGCAGAGGTTTGTCAGAAGTCAGGCGAAGATAGTGGTTTAATGTTTTTAATTGCATTATATGAAATATATGTAAAAAAATACGATTAAAAAACAAGCTACTAAAGATAATATTAAAAGTTAATAATTAACAATAGCTGCACTCTTGCCTATCTGCCAATTTACGGCTACAATACCCATATTAGGGGGAAATATGGCTCAAGATGTCAAAGATTATACTTTTCCGCAGGAATTGTTGTCATTTATCGATGAATGGAAGGTTAAACCGGGGAGTCTTATCATGATTCTCCATAAAACCCAGGAAATATTTGGTTATATTTCACGCCCTGCGGCTGAACAATTAGCAGTTCTTACAGGGATTTCCCTTGCGAGGATTTACGGCGTAGTCACTTTTTATCATTATTTTAAAACAACAAAACCGGGAAAACATAAAATTGCCGTTTGTATGGGAACTGCCTGTTATTTAAAAGGCGCTCAGGACTTACTTGATGAATCCCGCAAATTACTTGGACTTGAACCCAATGGCGTTACTGAAGATGGTCAATTTTCGATTGATGCCGTACGCTGTGTCGGCTGCTGCGGTCTTGCGCCGCTTTTGGTTGTAGGAACCGATACTTACGGCAAGCTGACCAAAGACATGATCCCCGGGATTATCGATAAATATCGAAATGTGTAATTTGTAATGCATTTTACTTTAGCTGACCTGGTTACGGATATTACACAAAATGCTGTTGAAGCCGGGTCGGATGAAGTAGTTTTAGAAGTTAGTGAAACTGATAAAGAGTTTCGTTTTCTTGTAAAAGATAACGGTAAAGGAATGACAGAGGAGGAGTTAAAGCGGGCAATTGATCCGTTTGTTACAGACGGCATTAAACATCCTAACCGTAAGGTGGGGCTGGGTCTTCCATTCCTTATACAGACAGCAGAGCAGTCAGGCGGCGGATGGGATATTAAATCAGAAAAAGGGAAAGGAACAACTGTAACAGCATGGTTTGATACAGGTAATGTTGATATGCCGCCTATTGGCGACATACCCGGGATGTTTAGAACGATATTGATGTTTAATACTAATGCGGAAATTATTTTACGCCGCAAGAAAATAGATAATGAAGAATATGAGATTAGCAGATCGGAACTAGGAGAAGCAATCGGAGGATTTGAAGAAGTAGGGTCGTTAGTTTTGTTAGGTGAATATTTAAGTTCCTTGGAAAATGAATAATAAAGGAGAATGATATGGCAAAGATGAGTTTGGATGATTTAAGAAAATTGAGAGATGAAAAAAAAGGTGATCTCCGTAAAAGAGATGTCGAAGGCAAAGATATTCAAGTTGTTGTCGGTATGGGAACATGCGGTATTGCCGCCGGCGGAAAACAGATTCTGGATTCGTTCATTGTAGGTCTTGATGAGAATAATCTTGTGGATTCTTGCCATGTAAGGCAGACAGGCTGTATGGGTCTTTGTCATTCAGAACCGACTATCGAGGTAATTGTTCCCGGTATGCCGTCTGTTATTTACGGAAATGTTACAACAGATCTTGTTAAAGAAATAATTAAAAAACATTTAATAGGCAAGGAACTGCTTTCCGGTCATATCCTTGACAAACCTGCCATTGATATTATTAAAAACTAAAGGGGAGTAAAATGGCATATAACCATTACATACTGGTTTGCAGCGGCACTGCCTGCGAATCCAACAAAGGTATAGAGCTTTTTTCGCAGCTTGAAAGCGAGGCGGAAAAACAGGGTGTTAAAGATCAGGTGCAGGTTGTAAAAACCGGCTGCTTCGGTTTTTGCGAAAGGGGACCAATTGTTAAAGTGCTTCCCGAAGATTCGTTTTATGTTGACGTAAAGCCGGATGATGCAAAAGAAATTATTCATGAACAGATAATAAAGGGGCGTGAAGTAAAAAGACTTCTTTACAAGGAAGGAGAAGAGAAAAAAACCTATGTTGCAGAAGATATTCCGTTTTATCAGAAACAGTACCGTGTAGTTTTGCGTAACTGCGGTGTTATCGATCCTGAAAGCATCGATGAATATATCGCCCGTGAAGGTTATTCAGGGCTTGAAAAAGTTTTATTTGAATGGACACAGGAACAGTTAATAGAAGAAATGAAAATTTCAGGGATGCGCGGCAGAGGCGGAGCAGGATTTCCGACATGGCTTAAATGGGACTTGGCACGTAAAGCGCAAGGTGATGTTAAATACATTATCTGTAATGCTGACGAAGGCGACCCCGGCGCTTATATGGATCGTTCTACAATAGAAGGCGATCCGCATTCAGTTATAGAAGGCATGATTACAGCAGGCAAAGCAATCGGCGCTAACGAAGGTTTTGTTTATATCCGCGCTGAATATCCTCTTGCTATCGAAAGACTCAAACATGCGCTTTCGCAGGCTCGTGAATACGGGCTTTTAGGTAAAAATATTTTAGGTTCTGATTTTAATTTTGATATTGAAATCCGCCTTGGCGCGGGTGCGTTTGTATGCGGAGAAGAAACCGCTTTAATAAAATCTGTAGAAGGTAACAGGGGAATGCCCGTTCCTAAACCTCCGTTTCCTGCCAACAAAGGTTTGTGGGAAAAACCTACAGTTATAAACAACGTAGAAACACTTGCAAATATTCCGGTTATTACAGCAAGAGGCGGAGCATGGCTTGCAAAAATCGGAACAGAAAAATCCAAAGGAACGAAAGTATTCGCTCTTACAGGAAAAGTAAAAAACTCCGGTCTTATCGAAGTTCCTATGGGTGCTACGTTACGCGACATTGTTTTTGACATCGGCGGCGGCATAAAAGACGGAAAGAAATTTAAAGGTGTTCAGACAGGAGGACCGTCAGGCGGTATTCTGACAGAAAAATCCTTAGATGTTCCAATTGATTTTGAATCATTGACAGCTAACGGTTCAATGATGGGTTCTGGCGGTATGATCGTCATGGACGAAGATGACTGTGTTGTCGACGTATCGCGCTTTTACATGGAATTCTGTGTAGAAGAAAGCTGCGGAAAATGCTCACCTTGCCGTATCGGAACAACCCAAATCCTTAAACTTCTTGAAAAAATAGCGGAAGGCAAGGGTGAAGAAGAAGACCTTGTAAAACTTGAAGAAATAGGACATGCGATGACAAAAGCGTCGCTTTGTATGCTTGGCTGTACGGCTGCAAATCCGGTAATGTCTACAATAAATACATTCCGCGATGAATACCTTAGACACATACACGAAAAAAAATGCTGTGCGGGTAAATGTAAAAATCTTTTGAGTTTTACAATTGATGCGCCGAAGTGTATCGGATGCAGTATTTGCGCAAAAAAATGTCCTGCAAATTGTATTGTTCAGGAAGATGCCGCAAAATACCCCGACAAGAAAAAGCCGCCGTACACAATTATTCAGGCAGATTGTATAAAATGCGGTGAATGTCTTGCTGTTTGTAAATTTAATGCGGTGCTTAAAGGTTAATGGGGGAAATGTATGAATAAAATTAACGTAACAATAAACGGTAAAGCGCTGGAAGTTGAGCAGGGAACAACAATACTTAATGCCGCAAAAATGATAAATATTAAAATTCCCACTCTCTGTTACAGTGATGATCTTGTGCCTTGGGCATCTTGCGGCATTTGTATAGTACGTCTTGCAGGATCTCCAAAAATGGTACGTGCCTGCTGCACAGCATGTGAACCTAACATGAACATTATTACTCATGACTCAGAAATTATTGCAGTGCGCCGTACTGTAATCGAACTTATTCTTTCAAATCATCCGGATGATTGTCTTAAATGTCCCCGTAACCATTGCTGCGAACTTCAGGAAATTGCCGCAGACTTTGGTATACGCGAAGCGCCTTTTAAAAAAGTTAAAAACGATTTTTCAATAGACGATTCAAGCCCCGCAATTGTTTTGTGCCCTGAAAAATGTATCCGATGCGGAAGGTGTGTAAAAGTTTGCCAGGATGTGCAGAATGTCTGGGCTTTGGAGTTTTTAGGCAGAGGCATAAGCGGAAAGATCGCAAGCGCAGCGGACACGCCGTTAGGTGAAAGTCCATGTATTAAATGCGGTCAGTGCGCCGCGCATTGTCCTGTAGGAGCGATTTATGAAAGAGATGATACTGTAAATGTATGGAAAGCTCTGCATGATACTGCTTTACACCCTGTAGTGCAGATCGCACCTGCTGTGCGCGTTGCATTAGCCGAAGAGTTTGGACTTCCTGCCGGCACTGTTTTTACAAAGAAAATTTATGCGGCTCTTCGCAAACTTGGCTTTAAAACTGTATTTGATACAAACTTTTCTGCAGACCTTACCATAATGGAAGAAGGAACGGAGCTTATAAAACGCTTGAACGAAAAGGGAAGCGATATTCCTTTAATAACATCATGCTGCCCTGCATGGGTTGACTATCTAGAAAAATATTATGCAGACATGATTCCTAATTTTTCTACAGCAAAATCGCCTCAGCAGATGATGGGAGCGATGATAAAAGCATACTGGGCAGACAAAGCCGGAGTAGACAAAACAAAAGTTTATTCAGTTTCTGTTATGCCATGTACCGCTAAAAAATGGGAAGCGCACCGCAGCGATGAAATGAAAAGTGCCGGAGCCGGAACAAATTACGATGTAGACATTGTAATTACTACAAGAGAGCTTGCCAGAATGATTAAGCAGGCAGGTATCGATATTTTAAAACTTGATGATGAAGAAGCAGACAGCCCGCTGGGACCGTACACAGGAGCAGGTACAATATTCGGCGTAACAGGCGGTGTAATGGAAGCTGCGGTCAGAAGCGCTTATTACCTGGTAACAAAAAAAGAACTTCCCGATGTAAACTTTAAACCTGCAAGGGGAATGGAAGGCGTTAAGGAAGGTGAAGTTGATTTTGGAGGCGGAACAAAAATTAAAATCGCAGTAGCGCATCAGATGGGTAACATCGCCGCAGTACTTGATAAAGTTCGTGATGCGAAAAATGCAGGCAAAGAGCCGCCGTATCATTTTATAGAAGTTATGGCATGCCGCGGCGGATGTATCGCAGGCGGAGGACAACCCTACGGCTGCACCGACGAAATTCGCAAACAACGCACGGCAGGTATTTATACCGACGATGAAAAATCACAGTACCGATGTTCACACCAAAATCCGTTTATAAACCAGGTTTACAAGGAATTCCTCGGCGAACCCGGCGGTAAAAAAGCGCATGATCTTCTTCACACACATTATGTGAAGAGAGAATTGTACAATAAATAAAAGGAGAAAGTATCGATGGGAAATTTCTTGGAAAATCGCTTTAAATTAAGCGAAAACAAAACTTCTGTAAAAACAGAATTGCTTGCGGGTGCTACTACGTTTGTAACGATGGTATACATCCTGATTGTCAATCCCAACATTCTAAGCGGAGCAACCGGAATGCCTTGGGGAGGTTTGTTCACAGCAACTGCTATAATGTGTATTTTGGGTACAATCCTCATGGCTGTTATATCAAAATATCCGTTTGCGCTGGCTCCCGGTATGGGACTTAACGCTTTTTTTGGATATGTTGTTGTATCTTCAATGGGCGGAAACTGGTACACTGCATTGGTACTGCTTTTAATTCAAGGTGTTGGATTTGTTCTTCTTGCATCAATAAAGTTCAGAGAAAAAATATTTGAAGCAATTCCTAAAAGCATGAAACTTGCTATCGGTGTTGGTATCGGACTTTTTATTATGCACATAGGATTACAAAATGCTGGTTTTATTGTTCACAATCCCGCTACTCTTGTTGCGTTAGGTGAAATGACCTCAATTCCAGTTGTTCTGTTTATGCTTGGTGTATTATTGACAGGATTTTTGCTTGCAAAAAAAATTCGCGGAGGACTTTTATTAGGTATACTCGGAACCTATCTTATGGGTTTAATTGCGCAATTAGTAGGATTGTATAAACCGTATGTTTTTAATGAAGCAGGTGAAATAATCAGCGGTCATGGTTTTTCACTTATTCCGTCAGGTATAGTATCCCTTCCGCCGTCTTTGGCAGAAGTTAATCTTCTTACCAATTTTGATAAAGTTAATTTTGCTGACATTAGTGTTTTTACCATCATAACATTAATGATAATTCTTCTTATAGTTGACGGTATGGATACAGTAGGAACAGCTATCGGCGTTTCTGAAAAATGCGATGACTTCCTTGATGAAAAAGGCGACCTGCCGAGAAAGGGAAGAGTTCTGTTAGCTGATGCTATTACTACAGGTGTAGGCGCTCTTTTTGGAACATCTACAACAACAACTTATATTGAATCAGCAGCCGGAGTACAAGTAGGCGGAAGAACAGGGCTTGTCGGATTTGTTGTAGCTTTCCTGTTTTTAATTGCAATGTTCTTCTCTCCGATATTTTTTGCTATTCCAGCTTTTGCTACAGCCCCTGCGTTAGTATTTGTCGGATTATTCATGACAACTACTGTTGCCAAAATTATGTGGAATGATGTAAAAGGCGGAGATATTGATTTTACCGAAGCGCTGCCTGCGTTTTTAATTATCGTTTTAATGCCTTTAACATACAGTATTTCCAATGGCATTATTTTCGGTACAATTGCATTTGTTTTATTAAAAATCTTTACAGGCCGATTTAAAGAAATATCGATTGTTATGTACATCCTTGCAGCATTCTTTATATTTAAACTTGTTTCGCCATTCTAAATAAAAAGAAGCTGTCCGGGTTAATTCCTGGGCAGCTTTTTTTTTGTAAAAAACTTTTGAAGTACTGGAGTTGGAAATGAAGATAACAGAAAATTTGCGAATGATTGTAAAAAATCAAAGAGAATTGGCAGATGGGCTTGAAACTGAGTGTGAAGTGTTTGATAAAAGCGATTTAGCGCTGGAAAACTCAATATTAAAAGAACAGGCGCAGAAAATAAATAATGATTTTGAAACGATCAGCGCAGAAGCAGCTTCTCTTATTGATGAAAATAAGGGATTAAAAAATGCGCTCTATGATCATATTTTTAATGAAAAAACAAAAATCGTTAATAATACTGCCGAAAAACTAAGAATATATTTTAAAATGGAAACAGAAAATGAAAAAGATAAACTATCAAGTATAGAAGATAATATTAAAACAAGAATTCAAAATATAAAAAATGCAATTTCAAATGAAAGACAGGAAATAAAAGAAGAGTTTAATGCAAAACTTGATGAAATTTCATTGCTGCTTGAGAAAAAAGTTACAAGTGCGCGTACTCATGCAGCCGGAGAAACCGCTCCGTTTTCAAAAGAGGAATTGGAGCAGCTTGAAACTTTAAAAAAAGAAGAAATTTCCGACGAACAGGTTCTGGCGGTAACTAAAAAAAATAATTTTGAAAGGTTTGTCGGCGTAAATGTTATTAATGTAGTAGGCGTATTTTTACTTGTAATAGGTGTTATTGCGGCGTTTCGTTTTACGTATATGAATGTTTCGGATTTATTTAAAAGTATTATGTTTTTTTCGCTTGGCGCTATAATGCTTGCAGTAGGAGAGCAATTAAACCGTAAAAAACCAAATGCATTTTCTCTGGGTATTTCTGCAGGCGGTATTGCGATTATGTATACCGCTCTGGCTCTTAGTTATTTTTATTTAAATGTTATATCTATGTATCCGGCGCTTTTAATATGTGTAATACTTACACTTGGCGCTTTTACCTTGTCGGTACGTTATAATTCGCAGGTTATAGCTTCATTTTCATTAATCGGCGGATATATGCCGATGATTTCCATGTTGAATAATATGAACGTCGCTCTTATGTACGGAGCGATGTTTTATTTTGTAATTTTAAATCTTTTAGCGTTAAGTATTTCATGGCGAAGAAAATGGCATGTAACAGCATTTATCGGGTTGTCTTTTAATATCATAGGTACTGTATTTCTTTTAATGATAGCTTCTGGTTCATCAATAATTTATGAATTGGAGTATTCTGCCAAAATTACCTACAATATCGTCAATAGAATATACGTTATATTTGCTTTTTTAATTTATACGGCAATTCCCATTATAAGCACATATCACACAAAATTAAAATTTAAAAAATCAGATATTGTGCTTTTGGCAATTAATACAGTATTTAGCAGCTTGATTATTTATGATATTTTTGAACAATCCTTTTTTGATTTCCGAGGTTTAATTGCTGTAGGTTTTGCTTTGGTTTATATATTCTTAAGTGTCGTTATAGAAAAGAAATTTCCAAAAGAAGAAAGAAGCATTAAAATATTGTTTTTTCTAACAGCAATTTCATTTGTAGTTTTAATAATTCCAATGCAGTTTGGAAGGGTTTGGCTGTCTTTAGGATGGCTGACTCAGGGAATTATACTTGCAATTTACGGAATTATTAAAGAAGAAAAGAAATTTAAAAGAGCCGGTTTAATTATATCTGCAATGTGTTTGGGAGTGTTTTTATTATTTGATCTGCCTCTGTTAAGACTGCATTATCTTTTTATCTGGAAATACACGGCAATTACTGCAGGCAGTTTAGTTATTTTAGGAGTGCATATATATAGAAAACTGATGACAGGTTTATTTATAAAGATTTTTAAGTATTTTGTGATTGTTAATATGTGGGCTTTCTGTTTTTATATTTTTAATGAATGGGGACAGGGAATAATAAAAACTTTTTCAATAAAAGATGTTTTAATACGCGAACAAATTCAATATCTTGTTTACGCTTCTTCAATAACAGCAGCATTTGTAATAGCGTATGTTATTTCCCGTATAAAAATACTTGGTGAATTAGGAATTAAAATTCTTTCAATCGCATTATACGGAACCGGAATTATTTTATTATTTATTCTTAACGGTTATAGAACACCCGTGTTTACTTTCAGCGGTGTAAAGCCGTCTTTGGGAATAATAATTACAGGAACCATTATTCTTCTTATATTGGGAGTATTGTCAGTACTTGCAATCCGTGACGCAATGAAAATAATTATATTAAGGCAAAAAAAAGGAATAGAATGGCTGCCTTTGGTAGTTTCAGGTTACTTTATTGTTTTGCTTTCTCATAATTTAGTTATGCAATTTAATTTAAACTTTACAAGCGCTGTAATAAGCATAATTTATGTTCTGACAGCTTTAGCCTGGATAGTTTATGGATTCATGAAGCGTTTTGCTTTTATACGGCGTTTTGGGCTTGTATTGGCAGTATTTTCGGTTATGAAATTATTTATTGTCGATTTATACGGTCTTACACAGGGTTATAGGATTATTACATATTTTACTCTGGGTTTTACACTGGTTGCAATTTCATTTGTGTATCAGTACTTCAGCAAAAAACTTGATGTAAATAAGATTAATAATTAATTTGACTTTCAGCTAATTCTTTCGTAATTTATAAGTAGGAGTTTTTTATGAAAGGCAGCAGAAATTATATGGATCTGGGCAGTATTTTTGATGAAATTTTCGAAACAACCCGGAACTTTTCAGATGATTTTCACAGAAAATTTGATTTTAGAGATTTTCCAGGGACTTTCACTTTTGACAAGCATTTTATCGACGAAAACACAGATTATTATCCGAATTATTCATATCCGCCGATGAATGTTTTTATGACAGAAGACAGGTCTTTAGTTTTTGAATTTGCCCTGGCAGGTTTTAACGAAAAAGATATAAATCTTTCGTTCCAGGGAGATTACATGGTGTTTTCCGCCAAAATAGATAACATATCGAAAGAGAATACATCGAATGAAAACGCTGTAAGCTGTCAATCAGAAGAAAATATTCGTTATTTTAAACGCCGTTTAAAAATGAAAGATATTGAAAAACAAAAATATTATGTGCCTTTGGATAAATATGCTCAGGAAAATGTTAAAGCTGTATATAAAAACGGAATCCTGCGTGTTAATATTCCGCCGAAAGACGAAGTCGAACAAAATGACGGCATAAAGATTGAAATCATCAAAGAAGGAATGTAAAACCAAAATTATTTTTTTTATTTTAACCACGAACCACTCGAACCATCACAAAATTTTATCTAATTAAGGGTTCGTGAATGTACCGCAAGGTACATTTCGTGTGGTTTGTGGTAAAAATTTATCTTAGTCTTGTTCGACTTTGTGCCGTACGCGCTCTATCGATCTTGCCTTGCCGTCTTTGCCGATGTTAAGATACACTCCTTGAAGTTCAAGAGCATCCCATGTATCTTTTGTCCAGTCAGGGATGCCGGTTAGGTATTCTTTAACTCGGGAGTTTATTTCACATCCGCCGACAGATAACTGGCTTCCTGTCCGCCCTGCATCGCTTATTACCGCAGTACCGCCTGTCATAATTGTTTCATCTGCAGTTTGAACCCTCGTGTGCGAACCTATAACTGCAGAACAAAAGCCGTCAGCGGCGAAAAATAATGTTTTCTTTTCCGCGCTTGCCTGTGCATGAAAATCTACAATAATATACGAAGTTTGTTTTTTCAGTTTTTCAAGCAGTGACGGCAGTAAAGCAAAAGGACTGTTTGCATGCAGTCTTGTAAAACCATTCTGTCCGAGTAAAACAGCAACGGCGATTTTATCATTTTTTCCCTGCGGCGAGGATAATTTAAAAACTTTAGCGCCAATACCCGGAGCATCAGGATTTAAATTTTCAGGACGCAGTACAAAAGGCGCTTTGTCCATATTTTCTGTCAGATCTTTTTTATAAAAGCAGCATTCACCAAGTGTAATTACATTAGCGCCCAGTTTTTGAATGTAGGCAGCATGACTTCTGCCAAGACCGTTTCCTCCTGTAGCACCATCAGCATTTACTATTAAAAAGTCCCAAGGGTAGCGTTTTTTAACTTCATCCAAAGCCTTTTTAATAACATAGACACCTGTTTTGCCGACAAGTTCCGCTACATAAAGAATTTTCATTAACACTCCAGGATAATTAGTTCAAATATCTAATTTTGAAAGTATACGTTCAAATTCTGCCGCAGCACGGAAATCACCCAGTTCTCTGCATGCATCCCGTAAATTAAAAAGAGCGTCATAATATTGAGGGCACAAACTTACCGATTTTTCAAAACAATTGCGGGCTTCTTCAAAATTGTTTATGTTGAAATATACGACACCTAAATTATTCCATATTTTTGGATCATTCTCATTTTGCGATAAAGCAGAAATATAACATTCTGAAGCAAGCTCAAATTCACTTAGTTCATAATAAATTAAACCAAGAGAATGCCACGCTTCAGTTAAATCGCTGTTTATAAAAAGAGATTGCTGAAAACTGTCTATCGCTTCTGTGTATTCACCCGTTTTTTGCTGAGCTATACCCAAATTTAGCCATAAAAGCGGGTTTTTAGGTTCTAAAACCAGGGCTTCACGGAAAAGCGGAATCGCCTCAAAAGGGCGGTTTGCCTCGGTTAGAGCAACAGCTGAATTATTTAATCTTATTGCGGTTTCCACAGATCTATAATTGTATCTTAGAAAGACGTGATAAACAACCGATTTTTTGCCCGCATACTATTATTTTATTCAGAAGTATAGTATAATGATTACTGGGTATAAAAGTGAAGGACATTAGCGAATATAACAGCGGTATGACGGAATATGAACTTTTCTCGTTTCTTTACGATAAAATTGTGTCAAAAGAGATTGTAACTTTTTCGAAATTAAAAGAGCTGGTAGCGCCTGCATTGCGGGATAAATGGACTCATGCTGTTATAATGAAGGCTTTTCTGCTGCTTAAACGTATGAATTGGGGTTTCTTTTCTGCAATATGCCCGAATACCCATAAAAAACTTTGGAAGGAAATGGTTATTCCTGACAGAGATTTTCCCGAAGCCGGAGATATTAAAAAAACATTACAAATTTCCAACCTTTATGTTGCAATGCTTGACATTCACGGTTATACAAAGTTTTGCATGGAATCCAGAAAAAATTTATCAATGATGCATACTCTGGATTGGGCGATAGAAAATGAGATAAAACGCATTTCCACACAATGCGGCGCAATCAGCCAAAGAGAACGAGGTGATGAAATTGTCGTTGTTGCGGCAAGCGCTACAGACGCTTTAATGGTTACTCTTTGTATAATCGATTATTTTGGAAAAACCAATAATGTAAACGATCCTTCGATACCTACAAAACGCACAGGCAATGCTGAAGCCCTGCCGATTTTTAAAATCACAGGAGGAATTACCGGAGGTAATACGCAAAGTCCGCTCATCATTACAGAGAGGGGAAATCTTGCGGGTTTCCTTCTTAACTCCGGCGCAAGATTGCAGACAAGAGCAAATGAATTATCACCCAAGGATTCAAGGGTAATGATTGCAAAACAGGTAATGATGAATTACGAAAAAGAGGATGCAGCAAGTAAATGTATTCTGACTCAAAATAATTCCATTTACTTTTTTGATACGGGGCATATTGAGTTTAAAGGAGTAATGATTCCTACCTGCGAAGTTGTTTTTGAAAAAAGCGAAAGGTACAAAGAAAAATTTGCAGATGATATTACAAGGCTTTTTTCGTCTATCCGTGAAAATTTATGGGAACAGAGAATATATCAGGATTTAATGGAACTGCTTACAAAAGTAGCACAGACCATGCCCAAGTTTTCTGTAGTTCCGTCAGTACCTATAAACAGTATGCAGACCATTACAAATGAATCATATATAACACTTTGCCGCCTTGCAATGAAGGCATATTGCGTGAACGAAGATTATTATTCTGCGGTAGAATTTTTACGTCATCTTATTGATGTCAGCGAACAAATTCCTTCTTTTGACAGATTGATTCTTGATTATTTAAAAGGCATTACAGAAAAGTATCAGCTCTTGCTGGATGCTTTCGAAAAACAAATTGATAAAGAAATTGATGAAAAAGCTGCGCATATTTTCGGAGAACATTTTAAAACATGGGCAGCTTCCAAAAACGGTTTGCAAATTTATGAAAAGATGCGCGGTATAGGACGAAAGAGCAAAGAAATTACCAAGAGAAAAAATATGTGGTTGAATATGCTTTTGCAGAATAAAGAAAAAATGGAATTTACACTGTACTCAGGAAAGAAGTAATATATTTTTAATAAAAGAAGCATATATGAATAAAAAAAGTATAATATTTTCAATTCTATTTTTAATTACAGTATTTATAATAAACGCAGAAGAACGCGCCAGTCAGCCATTTAATAATGAAAGTGATTTTGTTGTGGAAATTATCGGGGATAGTTCGGCGTTACAAATTACCGGGTACAACGGAACAAGAGCCGATGTAAATATTCCAAAACAAATAAGAAGAATGACAGTTGTAGCAATCGGAGAAAGAGCGTTTTATAAATATGGATTTAAAAGCGTAACAATTCCAATAAACGTTATTCTTATCGGAAGACAAGCATTTTTAGAAAATGAAATTACAAGAATTACCATTGGTACAAATGTTACAATGTTCGACGATTCTTTCGATTTTGGATTTGCCGGTTTTTATATTGAAAACGGGCGAAGAGCCGGAACCTACATATTCAGTGACGGCAAATGGAACATGCAGACAGTTACTGCTTCTGCGAATATAGAAGATATTCCCGCAGTAACAACCGCACCTGTTAAAGCTCCTAATTCCTTTTTTATGGAACCTTATGGAGGTTTTTCTATAAGTCTTAATCTTTGGGATTATGGTCCCAGTTCATTACTTCCAAGGTCTGGCATGCACTTTGGCTTTATTACTAATATTGGTAATTTGACAATAGGACTTGCAGGTGAAGGCGGCGGTTTTTTTGGTATAACATATCCGTATTTTGAGGATATTGGAATAACCTATGGTTTTTATTTCGGAAGTTTTTTGGAAATTTATTTTTCAGATTTTTTTGGTTTCAGTATTGGCGGCGGAATGTCCAGAGGTTACTTTAACACTAAAAATGATATGATAGAAAATTACTTTTTTCCTTTTGCGGAGCTTAATATTATGATAGGTGACGAAGATGAATCGCTTGGAATATTTTTTCGGTATTATTTTAACGACGCTGATAATTTTTACAATAAGTTTTCTATCGGGATAAAAAGAAGAGTATTCTAAAATATCAATACTAAAGTACCAATAGTAATTAAAATGCCGCCAATTATAGTCTTAATAGTAATAACTTCTTTTAATACTATAAAAGCTAATATCATTCCAATAACTAAACTGAACTTATCTATGGGAATTACTTTAGAGGCTTCGCCAATTTGAAGTGCTTTGTAATAACATAACCAGGATAAACCGGTAGCAATACCGGATAAAACTAAAAATAAAATGCTTTTTTGGCTGATGGCTGCTATTTCAGTTTGTTTTCCTGATATGAATACTAAACCCCAAGCCATAACTAAAACTACTACAGTTCTAATTGCTACAGCAAGATTAGAGTTTACATTTTCTATTCCTATTTTTGCCAAAATAGAAGTTAATGCTGCAAATACCGCTGATAATAAAGCATAAACTACCCACATAAATTCTCCAATTGTTATGCTAACATCTAACGTTAATAAGTCAATCTAAAGCTCACGTTATTGTCAGCAGGTTCTAAATCCTGCCATAAACCATCAAGAACATACTGCTGCTGGCTTAAAATAAACCGTCCCCAAAGACCAAGTTTGGATTTATCAAGAACCGGACGTAAGGTAGGATCTTCATCTCCGTTGTAATGAGCGGTAAATGCGTCTCCTACAGCGTCTGTAATAATCGCTGTATCTTTATCGGAGACAAAATATTTTTTTAATACAGAAGCTGCTTCCAGCATGACTGTCGTTTTTACAAATGCTGCGGCGTTAGCTGCAAAATCTGTTCCCGGATATATTTTGTCTACGATTGATTCAGTGCGGATATTTATGATATTATCTTTAATTTCAAGAAAACGAATGGGACAGGGAGAGGTTACAAGAGATCCTGTTTCAATATCATAAATAAACTTTCCGTTAAAATCCGATCTTGTTATATCCTGAGCATGATAATGTCCTGTAAAAGCAAGCCTTACATTCCAAGAAGATAAAAATCTTCCAAAGTTAATATAATCGCGGATTAAATAATCAGGATGCAGTTTAAACTGTCCATTCCAGTGTTCAACAACACCGTGATGAAGCAAAACCATTACCGCTTTGTTTTTGCTATATGCTTCTCGTAATACGGATGCGATCCAGTCTGCCGTCTGCTGGCTGATTTTTCCTGAAACTATTGCATGCTGCCCATGTACATTTTCCTTATACCTTGTGGAATCAATCGCCAATAGCCATAAACCTTCCGCAGGTTCGGCAACATAACTTAATGAATTACTGTCTCTGTATAATGCAGAGTTATATCCAAAATCACCATAGATTTGAGCGAATTCTTCACCGCTAACGGTTGCTACTGATTCTGTATAATCGCCTATAAACCTTACAGCATCAGGGCAATTTACATCATGATTACCGGGTACTACATAGACTGCGATATTAACATCGGTTAATCGTTTTAATTTTTCTGCCATAATTTGATGATTAATCAATTCGCCGTCTTTTGTTAAATCGCCGCTTATTAAGACAAATTGAACACCGGAAGCGATTATATTATCAATAGCAAAATCTAAAAGTTCTATGCTGTCCAAAAGAAGTTTTCGATCAGAATACATGACTTTTTCAAAAGCCGAACCGGAAGAACCAAGCGATGGACAATAAACATGAGTATCGCTTATGACAGCAAAAAAAACATCCGGATAATCGGGAATCCTGTACCTTCCTGTTTCTGTATTAAAATCATAATTTAATGGAATATCTTTTGAACAACCTGTAAAGGCAGCAAAGAATACTACTGTTAAAAATAAAATAAATCTTAAAAATAATTGTTTCATATTCATATTATAGAAAGAAAATGCAAAATTGTTCAATAATGCATGTTACAGCAGTGTTTTAAAAGCGTTTATTTTCCGATAATTTAATATGATTCGAAAGGGATTAATTCCGTTAATTTTACTCTTTTCTCCGATATTTCTGCTTTTTGCTCAAGGCAATGATGCTGGAACTCACCCTTATGTTATTCGAGGCGAGGTATATGTTGATTTTGAGCCGATATACGCAGGTCATGTTGACAGTGAATATCCGCTTGATGTTCCTGCCGCAAGCCGCAGAGCGCTTGATGAACTTTCATTATTCTTTTCAGCCATGGTTTTTGGCTGGTCTTTTAATTATGAAGTAGGGGAGAGAGCAAGAGGAATCGATGAAATACTTGAACTTGAACAGCTTGGTTCGATTCAACCCGGTGATCCCGCATTACTTGTTACAGATACTTCGATAAAAGATATGCGTTTAAGAGTTTGGGCAGATTACCATTTAAATGATTCGCATCAGCGAAGGATGCATGTGTGGCGCACAGGAACAATTAGAAACGCTCAGGCTGTTGGTTTTGCTCCTTCGTCTCTTGAAGAATACCCCGGTTGGCTTGCGGTAAAACAAATGGCGCTTGAAGACGCAGCAAGAGCTGCATTGCGCTCCCTTTTGCAGGCAGGTGAAAAAAACCGCCCGAAAGAAGTTACAGGTTTTATAAGCCTTGCTTCATTTCCGCGTTATTATGTAGATGCAGGACGCTGGGCAGCTTCTGCGCGTTTTAGGGTTCAAATTGTCGAAATAATCCCGTTTGCAGCGTATTAATATATCATAAATAAGCTGGTAATTAACTAAACTCTGTGTTAAAATGTCAATTATGGAAAAGAATTTATTGGATATTTTAAGAATAGGTATTTTTTACGATGGATATTATTTTTACAAAGTTAGTAATTATTACAAGTACGAACATGAAAGAAAATCAAGAATAAGCATCAGCGGCTTGCATGATTTTATTATCAGCGAAGTATCCTCTCTTACAAAAAATGATAAACGTCAATGCCGTATAATCGATGCTCATTATTTTAAGGGGCGTTCTTCCGCCAAAGAGTTAGGTGAAAAAGTTCAAAGCGAACGTGTTTTTGAAGATATTTTAATGAGGGAAAATATTGTAAGCCATTATTTACCGCTGCGTTTTGGAGACAATAATTCGGTGCAGGAAAAAGGAATTGATGTTTGGCTTGCTTTGGAAGCGTATGAACTTGCCATTTATAAACATTTTGACATTTTGGTTTTAGTAGCAGGCGACGGCGATTATGTTCCTCTTGTCAGGAAACTGCATACTGTAGGAACTCAGGTAATGCTTTTATTCTGGGATTTTTCATATCACAATGAAAACGGCGATGTAGTAGAAACAAAAGCATCCCGTCAATTACAGGAAGAAGTTTTCTTTGCAGTACCCATGCATCAGCGGATCGATCAAGACGATACCGAATACACAAAAGAATTATTTGTTCCGGAAAAGATTTATGATAAGACACCTGTTGTTTCAAACTATAAATCAGAAGACATACTCGAAGAAAAAGAAGAACTTACTTCCACTATTTTCAGCATTAACCCCAATGGATTTGGTTTTATTAAAGACGAAGATCGCAATAATATTTTCTTTCATTACAGCAGGGTAACAAACTGCGATTTCCCCGATTTAAAATTCGGGATGAATGTAAAATACTATGTAGAAGAAGATGAAGATCGAAGTAAACGTGACGGAGCGCCGCGCTACCGCGCGATTAAGGTCACAGTAGTTAATTAACCAAGTTCTATTGAACGTTTCCAGGCAGCTTCTACAGCCTTGATCACAGTGCCTCTAAATGCGCCGTCTTCAAGCGCTGCGATACCTGCGATTGTAGTGCCGCCGGGTGATGTAACCATGTCTTTAAGTTCGCCCGGTTGTTTTTCTGTTTGCAGTACCATTGCCGCCGCTCCAAGGACAGTCTGCGCTGCCAATACAAGTGCTTTATCTCTTGGTAATCCTGCAAGAACTCCTCCGTCTGCCATTGCTTCAATAAATAAATAAACAAATGCAGGTCCCGAACCTGAAAGACCTGTAACTGCATCCATGAAGCGCTCTTCGATACAATCAACAATACCTGCTTTACCAAGAATATTTTTAATTTCATTCGCATTTGCATCTGAAACTTCCTGTGAACAAGACATAACTATCATTCCCTTGCCGATAAGTGCCGGAGTATTGGGCATTATACGTACAACAGGTGTCTTTTCACCAATGGAAGATTGGATTTTTTCGATTGACCATCCTGCCGCCATTGAAACTAACACAGGAGCATTTGATTCGCTTTGTCTTTTTTTTATTACAGGAGCAATTTCAGCTAACACAATCGATAATACTTGAGGTTTAACCGCAAGAAAAATAAAATCACATTTTTGCGCTGCTTCAATATTGGAAGATAATACTTTTGCTGTTTTTCCGATAGAAGCGGCTGCTGCTTGTGCTTTTTCTGCTTCTGCATCGGTAAAATAAATATTTATATTATTATTGTCTGTAGAAGCTGCACTCATTAGAGCAAAACCCATGTTTCCGCTTCCGATACAAGAGATATTAATCATAAATACTCCTTTATAATTATAAATCTATTCCCGCTGCTTTACGCAAGCGTTTTACTGTAGCGGCTGCTATTGGTCTTGCTTTTTGCGCTCCCTGTTCAAGTATTTTATCTAAAGCAGGAATATCAGCCATGTATGTTTCATAACGTTCGCGGATGGGAGTAAGCAGGCGGTTTACAGCCTGAAAAAGTTCTTCTTTTGCTTCTCCCCAGCCCATGCCGCCTGCGCGGTAACGGTTTGCCAAAGCCGCCTGCTCGTCTGCATTTGAAAATAATTTATAAAGCTGGAAAATCTGGCTTGTATCCGGGTCTTTGGGTTCTTCTACAGATTGTGAGTTTGTTGTTATGCGCATAATTGTTTTTCGAAGTGTCTTTTCAGGAGCGAAAAGGGGAATAATATTTCCGTAACTTTTACTCATCTTGCGTCCGTCAAGACCTGGCACTACAGCAACATCCTTTTGAACTGCTGCCTGCGGAATTTTTAAAACCTGCTGCCCGTAGTTTGCGTTTATCGACTGTGCAATATCCTGCGCCATTTCAATATGCTGCACTTGATCTTTTCCGACAGGAACAATATCGGAATCAAAAATAATAATATCCGCAGCCATTAATACAGGATATGTAAAAAGCCCCATGTTGATACCTGAGTCTGTTTCTTCGCCTGTTTTACCGTTTTCCTTATTTTTATTTATGGCGTCTTTATATGCGTGAGCCCGGTTCATAAGCCCCTTGGCTGTAAAAGCCATAAACATTGTAGTTAATTCAAATACTTCCGGTATTGAACTTTGCCTGTAAAAAATTACTTTTTCAGGATTCAAACCTCCTGCAAGCCAGCCGGCAGCTACCTGTCTGATTGTGGAATTTAATTCCTTGGGATCTTTCATGGTATTTAAAGCGTGATAATCTGCGATAAAATACCGGGCATCGTATTCCTCGGCAAGTTCAAGAGCCGGTTTTATCGCTCCAAAATAGTTTCCGATGTGCAAGTCGCCTGTAGGTTTAATACCTGTTAAAGAAATTTTCTTCATAAAGACAATGTATCGATTTCATGATAAATTGTAAAGTAATGAATGTAATTAAAACAAGGGTAAAATTATTTGATGTTATTATAATTATAACGGTCGCATCTTTAATAATTTTTATTAGTTACTTTGTTTACATGAAACCGCAGGGAAAAACGCAAATTTTAATACGAGGACAAGACAATGAATGGACATATCCAATTGAAGCTGAAGAAACAGTTATTGTAACAGGACCGCTTGGTAATACTGTTATTCGTTTAAACGGGCAAAAGACCTGGATCGAAGCCTCTCCATGTCATAATCAAAACTGTGTTGCTGCAGGAATTGTTTCCAAACAAGGGCAGTGGGCTGCCTGCCTTCCAAATAATGTTTTGTTAATAATACAAGGTACTGTTACAGAGGACAACGATGTTGACGCTGTCGTCTGGTGAAAAAACACTTGAAGCAAGGAACCTTGATGCAAGTTCACTTGCCCTGTTGGGAGCTTTCTGCCTTTTTCTTTCCGCTGTCGAATATATGATACCAAAACCTCTTCCTTTTATGCGGATAGGTCTTGCCAATCTGCCTATTATGCTGGGGCTTTGTATTTTTCCATTACGTTCATTTGTGATTTTGATTTGCATTAAAGTTTTCGGACAGGCTTTAATTACAGGAACACTGTTTTCATACATTTTTTTATTTTCTTTTACAGGAACATTTCTATCTGCTTTATTTATGTTTTTTTTGCAAAAAATAGCAAAAGACAATATTACATTTATAGGTATTGGAGCGGCTGGCGCTGTTATCTCAAATATTTCTCAGTTAGCGCTTGCTTACATGTTTATTTTCAAAGAGAGTGTCCGTTATATAACTCCGCCGTTTTTAGCGGCAGGTCTTGTTACAGGTATTGTATTGGGTGTTTTTTGCGAAATGTTTGTAAGAAGATCAAGGTGGATTAAAACCATAATATTTTCACACGGAGGCACGGAGGCACGGAGTTGTTGTTCAAATTTATCATTTATAGAACATAAAATAAAAAACAGGTTATTATTTTATAATAATATATTTAGTGCGGAAATGTTGTTTTTAGCCGGATTATTAATTATACCTGCGGTTTTGTTTAATCCGAGTACTGAATACCGCGTTTATCAATTTTTATTTTTTTGTTTTTTAGTTTTGTTATCAGGAAAAAAAACTGATTTTTTATTTACAGTTTTTGTCACTTTTATAGTTATAGCGTTTAATTTAATTATTCCTTACGGACGAGTTTTATTTTCTATCGGAGTATTTAAAATAACTTCCGGCGCTTTGGAAGCGGGCATTCACAGAGCTGTAACACTGCAGGCGCTTGTTATGCTGTCAAAAATTACAATTAGAAAAGATTTGATATTACCCGGCGCTTTTGGGCAATTGCTTGGGGAGTCGATGTGTATTTTTTCTGAAATAATGAGCAGAAAATTTAAAATAAAAGGAAAAAATATTTTCGATAAAAACATTTTTTATAAAATCGATAATTTAATGATGGAATTAAGTGATATTAAATTTACACAGCAGCCGATTCAAAAAATACATACAAAACCCGCAGGATATGTTATTTTGATTGCAGTAATAATTATTTCTTGGTTACCTTGGTTTATATTATTCTAATTTTCATCACACAGAGGCACAAAGTCACAGAGGGCACGAAGGAAGAAAAGAGAAATTTCGAATGTAAACTCCGTGCCTCCGTGTCTCCGTGTGAAATAAATATGATTAATTTTTAAAGGTAAAAGTATTATCAGTTAATGTAAAGTTTACACCGGAAGTTGTTCGTATACTGCGGTCTTTAAAAACAAACATAGCTTCAGCATCCGGTATATTTTTTATTAATTCCATTCCTTTTTCATATCCAAGTACAAAAACCGCTGTTGATAAAGCATCTGCGTTCATGGCAGTTTGTGCGATGATAGTGACCGATAAAAGATTGTTATCGGCTGGATAACCGTTTGACGGATTAAAAATATGATGGTAGCGGATTTCGTTTCTTATAAAAAATCTTTCATAAACACCCGAGGTAACAAGTGCTTTGTCTTTTTGTAATTGTACATATCCGATAGTAACATTACGTTCTTCATACGGATGCTGAATGCCGATTTTCCATGGGATTTTATCCGGTTTTTCGCCTAATACATATACATCTCCGCCCAGATTAATTAAAGCTCTTTTTATTCCGGCTTCTTTTATTATTTGTGCAGCAGCATCCGCAGCATATCCTTTAGCAATGGCTCCAAGATCAAGTGACATTCCGCTTTGTGTTAAAAATACGCTGTTTGTTTTTGGATCTAATTCAATGTTAGACCAATTAATTAATGTTAATGTTTTATCAATCTCATTTTGCGAAGGAATATTACGGTTTCCTTTTCCAATTCCCCATAAATTTACCAAAGGTCCTACAGTAGGATCAAAAGCGCCGTCACTTAAGCCGGCGTAATAAACTGCCCTTTCGATTACTTTAAATGTTTCTTCATGTACCTGTACAGGTTCGATCCCTGCATTATTGTTAATACGGCTGACATCAGAAGATAAAATATTTATACTCATAAGATTATCTATTTGATGTATTTTAGAAAAAATTTCGTTATAAATGCCGGTACTCCCATGTTCATAAAGTGTTATTGTACATGCTGTTCCAAACGCAGTTTCAGTCCGTGATGGTTCTGTTTTTGAACATGAATAGAATAAAATTATATTAAGAATAAGAAAACCACGGAGTACACGGAGAAACACGGAGGAAGAATTAGTTATCGTATTTATACTCCGTGAAACTCCAGACAACTTTAGTTGTAGTTCTCTGTGGTATAAAATTCTTAGTTTTATTTTTTTGTTTTTAGAGTCCAAAGCGTTCGGAAAGTTCCTTAAGATGACTTCCAATAAATAATGCTCCGTAGATTGTCAGTATAATACCGATTGTTATGCCAAACGGAAGCAGGAATGAAGAACCGGATTCGCTTGCAATATTTTTAAAATCAAATCCAAAAAAAGCGGTTACTAAAGATACCATTAAAACAATACCCGCTATTACCCAGCCTCGGGTAGATAAAATACCTTGAGTTGAATATGAAGATTCTGTTTCTTGTTCATATTCTTCTTCAGCATATATTTTTGCCATTATAGAATTTTCAAGTTTTATCAAATCAGGCGAAGACGGCAAAAAATCCTCTTTCATTACGGTTTTAGCGGCGTAATATAACTCTGCCTCTCTGGCGCAAGAAGAGCAGAAAAAAGTATGAATATTTATTTGTATCTGGTTAATAAGCGGCATATTGTCATTATCTTCATAAATCATATTGAGTATATTTGCACAGCTCATACAACGCTCCTTTCCAAATCCTGTAATTTTTCCCTTAATATAATTTTCGCCCTAAATACATGAGACTTTATGGTATTTACAGGAATTCCTGTAATTGCCTCAATCTCCTGATATGAACGATCATAAAAAAAATATAAATCAACACAAACCCTGAAACGTTCAGGCAGTTCTTTTATTGCCAAACGTACAGCCTCGCTTGCTGCATTACGCAGTGTGAGCCTTTCAGGAGATTCGCTGTCATTAAGTAACTTATCAGCTTCATCTTCTGCAAGGCTTAAATATTCTTTTCTTCTGTTAACCTCGTTTAACGCTGTATTATAGGCAATTTTATAAAGCCATGTTGAAAACCGGCTTCTTCCTTCAAAACGTGAAAGGCTCCGGTAGGTTTTTAAAAATACCTCCTGGGTAAAATCGGAAGCATCCTCCTGATTACGGAAAAAGCTAATACCCATTCCATAAACTGCTTTTTCATGCTGGCGCACCAAAAGACGGAATAGATCCTTTTGCCCTGATACAATCTGACTGACGATTAATTGATCATCAAATTCATCAGGTAAACCCAGGGAGCCATCCCTAATAGGTTCAGCCATTTTTTGTTTCACTGCGTTTTATCACATAATAAACTAAAAAGCCAAAACCCATTGCCAGTGGAATTAATCCGCCGAATAAACCGTACGAAGCTCCTTCAACTATTGATAAAAGAACAGTTACAGCAATGCCAACACTGGTAAGCAGAATTCCTGACAATAAACTAAACGAAGAAAGATTAAATTCCGGTTTAATATAATGTCCCGCTTTTATTAATAGCGTCCTTCGGCGGTGATTCCATAAAAGATAGAAAAAAATTACTACCGAACCCATAACGATTCCCACAATGGGAATTATCGCAATTAAAACCTGTGCAGTTGCGTTCATGTTAAACTCCAGAACATAAGTGTAAAATAATTAATTGCGTCCGTCTATGATTTTGACACGAAAATACTGCTAAAGTTGCGCTGTTTAATAACTTTCGATTACCATCATATCGTTAAAATAAAGGACTTCGATGCGTCCAAGCCGTAAATTTTCATTAAATCGCCTGAGTATTTCCTGTTTTGCAGCTTCCTCGTTTATTCGAATCAATTCCGGTTCAGGTAAAGCAGAAAAATACTCATTTGCGATTGTCCTAAAATCGTTGACTTTAGCGGCAATTTCTTCGGTAAATGCTGTATCATCGGCAGAGAACGGAAAAGCTATGGAAAGAATTAATGTTGATGAATTAACAAGCGGGATACGCAGCCGCCCCATTCCTGTAAATATGCGGATATCATCGGTTTGAATCAGTGTTTGATGAACCTGCGGAGCACTTCTAGTGCCAATAAGCGGCTGAGGTTTACCAATGTGAAAAAGTCCGGCTATAGAACCTATAAGTATCAATAATATTAATAACCCCACCACAAAAAGCAGCGAAATATAAACATAATGAGTTACTTTTTCTTTATTAATGTTTAAGGTATTCACAGATTTAATAGTAGACCATTTTGAAGATTATGTCACGAGTAATTGAATACACATGGATAAATAGGAAAATTTATAAAATTTTCAAATTCGGTCATGCAAAACAGCACCTTCGCACCCATATAGAGGTAAATCTGCTTGTGCGGATTTAATCTTTTTAGAGTGAGGGAGACATGACAAAACTTGAATACACTTTTAAAACAGACATTCTTTTCAAAATGATGTTCGTAAAAAACCCGGATTTACTAAAACTGCTTGTCTGTGAATTATTGGGAATCAAACTTGAAAGTATCGGAAAATTTGTTATTACAAACCCCGATATGCCGCCTGAGAATCTGGGAGATAAATTCTGTAAATTAGATATTCTTATGGATATTAACGGACAGCGGGTTAATCTGGAAATCCAGGTCAGGAATAAAGGCAGCTTTCCGGAGCGTGTGTTATTTAACTGGGCAAGGGAGTATTCTTCGGCACTTCCTTCAGGTAAAAATTACAGTAATTTACCGCGTGTGATTAATATCAGTTTGATACACTTTAATCTGTTCAAATGTAAAGAATTTCATTCGGAGTTTCAGCCTTTGGAAATAAACCGCCATGAACTTTTGTCTGACAAGATGAGTTTTCATTTCTTTGAATTAAAAAAGATTCCAGTTAACATAAACACGGAAAATATGTTATTATTATGGTTAGCGTTGTTTAAAGCAGAAACAATGGAAGAGTTAAGAAAAATTGAAGATTTGGAGATACCCGTTATGAACCAGGCGATAGATGCTTATTATAGTATAACAGCTGATTCGGAATTCCGTGAAAGAGAACGTCTTTGGGAAAAAGCCCGCCATGATGAAGCCACAGCTTTGTACTATGCGGAGCAAAAAGGTGAAAAACGGGAACGCAAAAAATGGAAGTCAGTTGTTGCTGAGCAGAAAGCCGAAATTGCGGATAATTATGTAAAAATTGCTAGTAAGGATACTGAAATTGCTCGTTTGAAGGCTGAACTGGAAAAACGGCAGTAATGGTTGGAAGCTGTTAACTTAGTTAACATGAAACGCGGATTTTCACAGATTTAGCGGATTAACGCAGATTATAGAAAATCAAATATTCTCCAATCTGCTGAGCCTGCTGTTTACATTATTGGTTTCAGATTCCAGCCTTTCAGAAGCTCTGTTAAGTGAGTTTAATGTATTTTCCAATTCCATCAATACAGATGAATAGAATCTTTGGGAAACATCATCGCTCCAGGTAACAGAGACATCTCGCCATGCGGATTGGTTATGGTTGATTACGGGGTTAAATTTCATACTTTAATTGTTTTCTCCGGTTGTTTAAAGAATATTTTTAATGACATAGTTAAATTATTTTTTTCCATTAAAAAAACCTCCATGTCTAATATTTTCATCATTATCTAATCTTGTACCTAAATCAAAATGAATATATCCTTTTCCTTTTGTTTGATCAATATTTTGAACCCATATACTATTTTTTTCCAGTAATTTTAATATTTCAGGTTTTTTCAAATGTTTTTCTAATGATTCATTGTACGCAATATCTACAGCCAGACCCGTAGTATGATGTCCGCCAACACCTTTAACTGCACTGTCAAAATTTTTTTTATTATAATTTGAATTTGAATAACTTACAATATTTCCTGTTGAATCTAGAGTGCCCAGATTAACTTCTTTTGGTCTATACCAAGATGTTACATTCATTGATCTACCATAAGTATCTCTTATAATCTGGATAGCATTAGCCATTTTTTTTATTTCTTCTATTTCACTAGCATTAGGAATATGGTAAATATCCTTTTTTTCATTTTTAGTCCATAGACGTAATAAAGTTGCTTCACGGACAGTAAAACTTTCTGTTATTAAACTTTTTGGATCATTCCAATTAATATTAGGTTTAATATTGGGTAAAATATTCTGATTCAAAATAGCTTCACTTAAACTTCCAGGAGAATCTGTAGAAATAACACCGATTGACTCGCGAACAAGCATTGAATACTGCTCAACAATAGAACAGCCTTTATTTAATAATTCATTGTAATTCTGAGATTGTATTTGTTCTTCACGTGTGTATTGTTCTGTGTTTGAACGGTAATCATCTTTAAGTCTTCTTATTTCATTTATTGCTTGATTTAATGTATTTATTCTGGCTTGAGCTGCGTTAATTCTTGCGTAATACGGTTCAAGCGGTATCGGTGGTGTACCTAAAAAGGCATTTGCTGCGTTTGCAACCTGTGCCGATGCCAAAGCTGCTTCAGCTTGTCTGAGTTCATTTTCTGCGGCTGATCTTTTTCTGTTTAATGAATCAATAGTTCTGTCTATGCGATGATTTGTTTTTGTTATAAGCTCTCTGTTTTCGCTAAAGATATTTTCAAGCATACCAGGAGTTCTGGAGATTGCTTCCTTGAATATATCAAGTTTGTCAGGGTCGGCTTTAACAGCAGCACTCATAGATTAATGGTATTATCTGTTTTATCCAGAAATTGCTTTTCCGGAGATCTTTAATTCTTCTGCGTATTCAAGCATTTTATTAAGAACTGTACTAAAATGCGGAACTGATTCATCTATTTGCTGTCTTGTTTTGGCAATATGATTTTGAATTATTACAAAACCTTCGTCTTGAAATGATGTTCTAAGATTGAGTAAATTTTCTTTTAGTTCTGTATTGCAATTTTCAATTTGTTTTAAATTATTTTGTATCATAGTAACCAAATTCCCAATTTGAATCGGGTCTGATGTTATTTGTGAAACTCCATGCATAATTTTATCCTCCTAATATTTAGCTATCTTATGCTATTGCCAATTTCAATTGCTCTTTTTAAAGGTGCGGCAGCTGTTCTTAATTTATCAGCTGCATTCAATGCTTCAGGTAGACTGCGAAGTAAGTTTTCTCTGAATTCTTCAATCTTCATAAAAGCCTGTTTGGAAGCATTATCTCTCATGAAAGGCTTTGCATCTCCCATATAATTTAATAACTGTCCGCAAATAAGCCTCATATTATCCGCATAAAGATCAATTTTATTTGCAAAATTAATCATTTCATGAGGATCTCTGTCTATCATTCCCATAATAAACCTCCTATGTTAAATATGGTCTAAAAGTTCTTGTATTATTACCATCATAATATACCGCTGTAATATTATCAATACCTGAATTGTAGGATGATCGGGATAAAAAATTGCTGCATTCTTCTTTACTCATTTTAAAAGCAATTTTATGCTCAAAATAATCAGGTTTTACAAATGCGGTGTCTCTTAATGATTTGTAGGATGAATATGTTACAAGAGTAAAAATGCTGAACTTAGAACCGCTTTCGATTATTTCTTTAATATCGGAACCAGCATTATAGCCGGCTTTTTCCTGTGTAATATTACTGACAGGCAGGGATGCAGGTTCATTTTTAGGAGAGGGTGCTGGTTGGTACTCAGAACCCATAACTCCTCCAAGTCTTGTACTTATATCAGAAAGTAAATCATCTACAGCAGAAGAATCTTTTTTTACAATTGGAATAAAATGATTTATTTCTCTAGTGTTTAAGTTTGATTTTTCAGGTAAATCATTAAATTCCTGAGCGATATTTTCTAACCCAATCCATACAATAAAGGTTTTTTTATTATCCGGTTTAAGTTTTTCGCTTAGATCACTTATAACATTACATATTTCACTAATATCTGTTGTTAAGAAACAATTATTATCAATTAAAGATAAAATTTTATTTTTATATTGAGAAAAAAGTGAATCATCATTATCTGCGAATATATATATCTTACAATCATTTTGTCTTTTAAAACTGGAAATTGACCAATATATAACAGAAGCGCGGAACTCATCATTAGCTCCAATAACCATAATGTTTTCATCTCTTTGCCGGTCATTCAGGTTAAAATAAAAACATGGATTTAAATTTACCGGAGTTCCTATATGCATTGGAATTTGTTTTTCTGTTAGATTCATTTTTTGTTCGTAATTATTAATAATTTCCTGATCATAGGAACTTCTGTGTTTATTATCCACTATAATTGGTTTTTCTGTTGGTTTACCTGTAGCTTTTGTTACCCATTCTATAACAGCTTTTCGTTCATCTTTTATATATATTGATTTAAATTTATCTGTAAAAGGATGAACTTCTCCGGATGTGTTTTCTATCATTCTTTTAAGCATTACATCGCCGACAACCATTCTAGTCATCTTTCTTTTTAAATCGTCAGTATAATCATTAGAATCCAGCGCAAGCGTATCTTTTATTTCCTGCGGATTTTTATTATACATTGCTAATCGTATATTAATTTGATCAATTCCCTTTTCTGTAAGTCCGCTGCCTATTTTACTAAACGATTGATCGCTGAAAAAACATGATATACCGAATGATCTACATTCAGAAAGAATATTTTCCAGTTTTTGCTTGTATTCATATTCATGTTGAACAGCCTGAGTCATTACATGAAATTCATCAATTATAATAATTATACGGGATATATTTTTTCCGGTTTTTCTGTAACCGGCAATATCTTTTACACCTGTTTTTTCAAATAGTCTTCCCCTTTCAAGTCTTTCTTCATAGATCTTATCAAGTAAGCTGTAAGAAAAATCTTTGCTTTCTTCAAGACAAATAAGTTTTACATGAGGCGGCGTATTTTCTATATATTCTGCAAATTCGACCCTCTTGTAATCTACAAGCCATAACTGAACATCATCAGGGTGATATTTCATTATTATTGACATGATCAAAATATGCAAAGTTGTAGACTTTCCCGAACCTGAAGTACCTGAAAGAAAAGCGTGTGTGGTTAGAGGGCTTCCAAGTTCAAGTTCAATAACATTTTCTTGAGAATCTACAGCAAAGGGTATAAGCATTTTTTTTGTAGAATCATCAAATTGCGGGGATGTATCTTCTGAAATTTTAAAATACTTTGCAAAACTGTTATCTACTTTAATGCCATCGTTATAAAATTTTTGGATTTTTTTAATAAAATTTTCACAGTTATTTGTTAAATCATCGAACGTAAATAAATAGGATTTATCTTCATATTTAATCTCTTTTTTCTTTTCATGAAAATTAATTAAAGTAAAATTCTGTAAGGCTTCTGCCGGAAACTTTGACGTTCCGTTACTTGTAGTAAATATAATGGAAATACCGCATTTATGAGAATTTTTTAAAAGAACATCAAGCGAATCCATTGAATAACCGGCGATATTTTCCGGGAAATCATTAATAATAATAAAATGATATTCGATTTTATTATTTGTTTGTGCGTTATAACTATATACAGAATCAAACCCTGCTATGGTTTTTGTTGTATTATCTACAAAAATTTCCAGTTCTTTTAATCTTCTTTGTATATCTTCTTTTGTAGCGCAGACTTTTTTACAAACATCAAAGCTGGTTATATCAGATAGCTCCTGAAGCAAACCAAGATTTGTACCTCTGTCAATTGGATCAATATATGTAATTTTAAAAGTAAAAGGCGGCATAAAACAAAGCAGCTTCATAATAATTGACTGAACGCCGGACATTACCTTGTCCTTATAAGATTTTTCATAATCAATTATTAAGTTAATTGGTTTTTCCATTGTCATTGTAAAAGGAAACTTTAAAAACGAACCTGTGCAGATATTTGATGGAATATTTTGTAATAATTGTAGGCTTACAGCATCTGGTAATTTTAGCATTACTGCCATCTTACCAATTAATATTTCATCGGGATGATTATTTTCAGCTTTATAATCAGATGACCATACGCTTTCTGTTCCACCCAAATCATCAAGTATTGAATTATATTTTTCATTAAAATTCTGAAAAAACGCTTTTTCTCCTTTTGTTTTAAATTCGTTTTCAAAAGCGGTTGTTCTGGCATTCTTTTCATTTTCGATTATTTGCATAAATCCGGGAAGTTTTTTATCTATTTCGGATTTAGCGTTGAAAAAATCTTTTTCTATTTTGCTTAGAATATTTGAATACTCATTATGAGCATTATTTGCTATAAAATTGTAATAAACTTTTGCAGATTCAATTTTATCCATAAGATCATTTCTGAGTTTACCTGTATAAAAAGTAAGAAGTAATCTAATAACACCTTGAAGAATAAAACCAATAACAGGTATTAAATAAAGAAATCCAAGAACTTGTGAACCTGGTTTATTTACCTGATTTAACAGTTTGTTAAGTTGTGTAAAATCCGGTTCTATAGGCTGATATGTGTTTTTTCTTTTATATCCATTTTTTAAACTTAGCTGAATGTTTTGTTCAATATTATTTAAATTAGATAAACAAGTATCCGTATTTTTCTTTGAACTGTCATTTTTTACTTCTGCTTCGAATTTCGCTTTATTTCTTTCATTTTCGATATCTGATAATTTTTGCCTATATTGCAATTGAACTTTATCTTGTACAGTTGTAATTTCATTATTAATTTGATCGTTTCGCATGATGACATTTTCGAATGTATTATAAATTGAATTTATTTCACTTAAAAAATTATCAGTCGCTGTTTTGTTTTTATCCCATGTTAATGGTTTTAATGACACATTTGTTTGAGGAAGGGTAGGAGTTGCGGGTTTTGGAGAGTTTTCAGGTGTTTTATTTACATCAGGCGTGGGTATCGAAACAGGATTATTGGTTATCCTTGTTAGACATTTAGGGCATTTAGAAACAATACCATTCATAGTTAAACCGCATTTTGGATTAGGACAAACAGAGAATTTTTGCTGAGGAATCGGGTTTGCGTTTTTTGAGTTTGGAGTTTGCGGCGGACTGGGGGGTATTGGCTGAACAACTTGGGATGTTTTAGAGACCTTTCTAGCGCATTTAGGGCAAGTTGAAAAATTTCCGCTTATTTCTAAGCTGCAATATGGACATTTCATTAAAAGCCTCCAGAAAATAATTGTTAAAATAAAAAATATATACGAGAAGATTCATTTAATGCTTTCGTTCTACGAAGCCGCTCTTTCATCTCACTTTCCTCAGAAAATTTAGAGTATCTTTTTGCTGTTTTTATTATCTCTTCTTGA
The DNA here is from genome assembly GCA_009781475.1 of Treponema sp. Lineage (GTDB taxonomy): Bacteria > Spirochaetota > Spirochaetia > Treponematales > Breznakiellaceae > WQXQ01. The sequence continues at coordinate 302 of WQYB01000022.1, read as the reverse complement.
GTAAAATGCTTTGTTTTTCCATTTATTTTAATAGAATCAAGTAAAGTTTTTTCAATATTAGATCGTTCAATCATTTTTCATAAACCTCATACAACCAATCTACAACTTGTTCTGCGGCAGCTAGATCCATTAAATATTCATCGTGAAGCCTGTTTAACAATTTATTTTTGGTTATTTCTGGCTCTGTTGATCTTGCGATTTCTCCCGGACAACCAGCTTCTATTGCTAGAAGCAATAAACGGCATTCCTTTTTATATTCACCGGCAGAGTAGTCTTTTAACAGGGAATTACATTTTGTGTAG
>WQYB01000021.1 GCA_009781475.1 Treponema sp. | reverse complement strand
TGACGATAAAAACGGAAAATTATTTGACTTAATAATTTTTTTGTTGATAAAATCTAAAAGTTAATCTAAAATTATTATAGTTACAAAGAAATAGGAAATTATCTAGGTTTTTAGAGGTTCCCAAAATAGAAATATTTCTCTATTTTATAGGAGGAATACCTCAGTATTTAAGTGCTTATTCTAGTACTAATAAATACTATATTAACATTTCAAAAGAACAAATAATTAATTATCATCTTGGAATAAACAGATTTATCGATGATTTTGATTCTGTTGGATATTTTAAAATTAATAAATATACATTTGAAAACTTCCGATTTAAAATACTTACAAATACGGAAGTATTTAATAATGGATTAATTTCTGGGAATAAAATTGGAAATATCAGAGCTGGAACAGAAATCGAAGTAATAAATATGTTTTTTAGTAATTTAGAAGAAAAATATCCTACAGCTTTATTTGTTAAAAGCGGAGATATTATCGGCTGGGTAGATGTAAATAATGTTGATTTCTTAATAAATGAAGAAATTAATAAAAGTGGGGTAAGCGGCACTTGGCTTCATGACGCAGTAGATAAGGCAGTAAAAAGATATAGTCAAGATTATGGTACACATATTATTACAGGAGAAATTGTTGGTGATAATATCCCTGTAAGAAGATTAACTTCAAATAATTCAGAACAACTTAATTTATTATGGCATAATGCAGAAGTATGTATCGAAGAAGTATCTGAAAATAAAGATATAATAAATGGGGTTGCTGCACATTGGTACAAGATTCATATTAATATGGATGATGAAACAGGAAAGATGAATGAATTAAGGGGTTGGGTTTTTGGAAATTTTATTGAAATAGAAGATTTTTTATATGTACATGAAACCAAAAAACCAGATACTCATTACGGCATGTAATATTTTCTTTATGGTCGATGTATAGAATATTTATTATATTTGATAATATGAAAACATTCAAATTAAGTTTATTCATGATTCTTATGACTTTTTTATTCATATCATGTGTAAAGCAGTCACAAGAAGTAAATTCGGTGCAGGAACAAGAGACAATTGTGACATATAGATATGACGGAATAGGTTTACGACTTCATACTATGATTGAATGGACAGAAGAAGCTCATTCCTTGTATAGGCGTGTATTCTTTGGTAATCGTGAAGATATCATTATTGAGGTAGAAGATAAAACAATCTTTAATGATTCCGGTCAATACCAATATATTTTATTTGATTATGACCGCCAACAGGTAATTGATATTATCACAGTTTGCGATTCATCCAGCCCTTTGGTGTTTTATAAATCTCGTATTTCTGAAATTCTGCTTTTAGAAAGTTATGATGGATTGCATCGGTATAAATATACTTATTTAGAAGGTGTTTCGGCAGTTGATGATGCGGAATTTTTATCCTTGTTTTTAGGTGAATATTTTTCTCAAACCCCTCATAGCAATTCTTACATAATTAATTATGAAAGATTAGAATCCCCTGATTGGCATGAGGCTTCTTACGCTGTAGATAGATCGAATATGCCTGCTGCATGGTCTGGAAGTATTAATGCAAATTATGATTTATTGGATAATTTAAATGCAAGAGTCTTTAACTCTGCTGAGGGGTATTTAACAAGACCTACAGATTGGAAAATCCTGGATAATAAATATGTATTTATGTTAAATTCCAATGAATTAAGTAATCCTTATGGACACAGAGCATACTATGTAGTTAGGATTTATAATAATAGATTGGTTTTTTCTATACCTCAAATAACAGCTCCATATTTAAAAAATGAAGGAGACCCGATAAAAGCGCTTCATGATACATTAATTGATTTTAGTGTTGATCAAAAACGAGTATTAATAAAAGGGATGTATGATGACAAGTTATGCTTAATGATATATGACATTGTTAATTATGATGATTGGGTAAAGACAGAGAATATTTCTGCGTCAAAATTGACATTTGGAAATAGTGTAGTAACACCTCTTTCTGCCGGCAGCCGTATAGATTTAAAGCGGTATAGTGTTGAACCTGGTACAACTACTGTGTATGGGTATATTGGTCGTATAAATTTAGATTGTAATTTATACGCAGAACCTGATGAAAAATCACGAATTATAATAAATATAACCGATGGAGTCATGATTAGATCAAAACCTCATGAAGCTCTTAATAGTTCTTTGAATTTATCCAGCGTAGAGGTATTAAAACGTACAGAGACAAAATCTATTGTAAATGGAGTAGAAGATTATTGGTATAAAATAATTTTCGATTCTGATGATAATTATAATTATGATCCATCATTAAAATATTTACCTGATAAATTTACTGAGTATACCGGCTGGATTTTTGGAGGAGATCTTAAAATACTTGATGAAAATCCATGGGGTGTAATTATTCAAAGTAATCATACTGAAACATATTGAATATGAAGAAGAATAGGAGCTTTTTATGTTAAATAAAAAAACAATTTTTATTCTTTTAATTATTTTAATTATTTGCAGTTGTGTAAAAAAACCTGAAAATAATGAATTAAGTTTTATTGAAAATACTGCTACCAATAATCAAAGTCCAACAGAAACAAAAGATAATTTACATGATTCATACATAATGAATAGGAGCGGAAACACAACAACAGAATTAAAAATAATCAAAACAATAGATGATCTGTTTAATTATTGGGTAGAAATTGAAAATGGAGATGAAATAACCTGGATTTTTAACAGGGATTTACTTAATGATATTATTACAAGCAGCAATAATAGTGAAGATGAATTATATATTATTTCATTATTTTCTCAATTAGTTGATGTTAAAAATTGTAAAATTACACTCGATTATACCGCTCCTTGTATTATTACTATTCAAAGCGGTGATTATGGAGAGGCTCCATATCATGTTATTGATAGAAACAGTATAAATAATCATGCAGGCGTAATTCAAATTGTATTGGAAAAGAATATATCTTTAAATAACCAATATACTCTTATAGCGAAAAACAGCAGGCATGAGTTTACCAAAAATATTATATTAAAACCAATACAGGGTTTTTATGGAGGAGATGAAATTTCTGGATATTATGATAATATTCTTTTTGAAAACAAATTCTGGCTTACCGATGGAAATAATTGGCAATTTATTGTCAAGTCAAATAATGATATTTTGTTAAATAAGGAGTTGTCGCAGAATATTTTATATTCAATAATTTATGATAAATTGGACGAAACTCCATTTATTATTAATAATTTATATTATGCTGATTTGAATAAAGAATATACATATAGAAGTATTAATGAAGGAACGGATATTGTTGTGATCTATTATAAGTATAATATTTTGTATATACCTGTTCTTTATTTGATACCGGATAAAAAAGACTTGGATTATTTTGATATAGGAATATCATGGAAAGACGAAAGATTAAAAGGTGAGTACGTTTTTAGAAATTACAGATTAAATGAACTGTTTTCAGAAGATATTATTATAACAGAATCAATAAAAAGTATACGGGTAAGATAATTACTTTACTTTTTCAGAATATTTTTTTTGCTTTTTCTTGGTAAAATTACTATATTAAGGTTAATTATAATATTTGTGAGGTATGTATTTATGCAAGGTATTAAATATGGTTTTTCCGCATTAATTAAAATATTCATTTTGATTATATGTGTGGCAGGACGAAGTTTCGCAATAGAAATTTCTGATTTAAACGGAACATGGCAGCCTGATTGGTCATATAAAGCAGCTTTAGAATTATCAGAAGAAGAAAAGAGTTACTCTTCATGGTCTTTTTCATGGGGAGAAGCAATAATAATTGTCAATACAACATTTGAAATTGACATTACAGCTGATGTACCATTCATTTGTGATCCTGATCTTGGTTCATTTCCAATTACTAATATTACACAAATTGATTTAAATTCTATAAGAATAAGTGCTTTTCGAGCATCACCATATAATAAAAATTATGGTTTTTCTTTAGAATTGATACTCCACTTCATTGACAGAAATACTTTTTGGATTGAAACCAATAATTTTCATGGTTTCCAGTATGAAAAAGGAGCATTGTGGCATCGCTTATCAGGACCAGATCAGTAAATTAAAATAAACCAGGTAAAACTAAAACGAAAAAAACGTTAGAATTTTGCCTGGTTTATATATATTTATACCACTTTTTTACCTTGTACCTATCAAACCTATCATTGATTGCAAAGAATAACTGGCTTCGTCTTAAAGTAAAATAAGTAGTTCTGCGTAAGATGAATACTAATTTATAAAAGTCGCACCTTCAATATTTTCAAGAATACCAGAATCCAAATTCACTCTTTTTAAATTAATTTGTTTATTTTTCCAATTTGTTCCAAAAGATGGAGCGTCAAGATACAATAAATACGAGCTTCCGCTTTCAAGAGGCGGTAATGAAATAAATTTAAATCCGTAATATACTGTAGTTTGTGATTGATGAGCATAATGTATTAAAGCAATCATGGTTTCTCCTGCTGGAACCCGCACCGTTCTAGTTGGATAACTTTCCATTGCTCCCTTCCCAGGATCAAAATCATGATTACCAATGGCTCTGATTCTTCCCCCAATATAAGCGCAATTTTCAGGATCAACAGAAAGACCACGAGGATTTTCAGCTATGGTCAAATCAGGCATATAAGGAGGTATTGCTTCACAGCCATTCAAAAAAACAATAAAAGGTAAAATAAAACAAAGTATTCCCAACAAATAAAACGTATTCTTTTTCATAAAACCCTCCTATAGGTTTGTTATAGACTAAAATAATAAAAATTAATTCATAAATCAAGAAAAATAAATGAAATATTTATTCTAAAAACATTCGATTTTTATGGTCGGTTAGCAAATATTTTATTATATTTGATTATATATTCATTTTGGAGGTTTTTATGAAGTATTATTATAGAATCATTAGTTTTTTTTCTTTTACAATTATATTTGGATTATTTATCAATATATCGGTAGATGCTCAATCAAGATTACTTGACGCTGTTATTAGAGGTAATTTAACACAGGTTAGGAGACTAGTTGCAAGCGGTGCTGATATTAATTTAGGAAATAATACATTTACGCCATTGGAACGAGCAGCAAATGATGGTCGTTATGAAATAGTAGAGTATTTACTATCATTAGATGCTATGAATCCGCAAAAAGCATTTGAAAAGGCTGCGGCAAACAAGCATATTAATGTGATAAGACTTTTAATTGCTTCTGGAAAAGTAGATGTAAATACTAGTGCTTTATATTTCCGATCGTTTTTTAATGATCAAACAACAACTTTTGAACAACGAATGCAAACGGTTTATGAAATAACAGAAGGACAGTTAAATTCTCCATATCTCCTGAGGATTGTTGAACCGGAAAACTATCAAAGAGTTGTAGAATATTTTAATATTAATTTATCTGATAGAGTAGATGGTATTGGACGTACAATTCTTCATATTGCTGCTATTAATAATGATGTTAATCTAATAACATATTTGTTGAGTAAAAATATAAATATAAATGTACTTGACAATAATAATAATACAGCTTTAATTTATTGTATTATGTCATTTGGACCAAGTGTAAATTGGGTAAATCCAATTATTGAAGACGCTGAAAATGTTAGAATTAATTATATTTCTGATATGCCTTATTATTTAAATCCTAGTAATGTGAAAATGAGACAAGCACAGGTAGGTGTTTTATTATTAAATGCAGGCATTAATATAAATCTGCAAAATAAATACGGTTGGACAGCTTTGCATTTTGCTTGCGCTTCTTCATCTGGAGCAAGGGAAACGCTTATTTTAAGAGGTGCAAATCAAAATATAAGAACAAATTTTGGACGAATGCCCAATGATTTGATTATATCAAGATAGCTTGTTTTTAAGGTATTAAAGAACCTTACAAACCATGTAAAACAAAAACGACAAAAATCGTCAGAATTTTGCCAGGTTTTTATTTACACAAATCTATTATTGACTGTAAGGAATAATAGGCTTCGTATAAATGAGAATTAAGTGCAATGCTTAAATAATTAAAAGGCGGTAAATATGAAAATAATAATTATTTTTGTTTGTTTTTTATTAATAAATTGTGTTCCTAAGGAAAATATTAATTCTTTATCAAATTCGGGAAATATTGAATACAATGGCAATATAAGAATTGAAAACGTTAACAACAGTTCTATTTATTTCGAAAGCGAAAACAAAGACAATAGTATAGATATTTGTGAAATGGAATGGATTATTAATGAAAATATTTTTAGAGTATATAGGTTTAAAGAATTTACACAATTTGATTTTAATGCTAGAAATCAAACGCAACGCCAGAATTCACAAAGTAGGAGTATATTTGAAGAGCATTTTTCTAAAGGAGCTGTTATTGTTGGAATGGAAGATGGAAGGCATTATATGAAATATAGTTATCCCAGATTTACTAAAGGTTATTTTAATATGAATTCTCCCATTGTTTCTGGTAGTATTACAGGCGGTACAATAAGTGATTATTTTGAATATAGATTTAATGATGAAGTTATTGAATTCAATTATAGTAGAATTCGTGAAGATGAAACGGATGAATATAGAAACCTATTATTATCAACAGGAATATTTGATAAAATAAATATAACTAAATATAATATTTATCAATTTTCTTCATATAATATTATTGAAGAAGAAGGAAGGAATATTAATTTAGATAATATTTTAAACGCAAAAGTTTATATATTCAAGGAAGAAGAAATTGAAAGTTATATAATATATTATAATATACCAGACGAAACTATTATTGTTGTTAGTAGTTTAAATGGAGTTTTTGTTCATTATTTAGGTGAACATATAAGTAGTTATGAACATAAATATTATTTTCAAGATAATAAATTGAATTTACATGTAAAAATTCATGCATATTATGAAAGTGGTATAATACATGAATATTATATAGAATTTGAAAAAATGCAAAACGGCACATAACAGGATTAACACTAAGAAGTTGCTTTCGCAACTTCAAAAGCCATCGAACTTTGGTTTGCGGGCGGCTTACCAACCTTAAGCGGCAAGAGAAATGCTAAATATTGTGAAAATATAAAAATTATATAAAAACATAATTGACAAAATATTTATTTTATGATATTTTATTATTTATGGAGAATATATTATGGGAACCTCTAAAACTCTTTTTAGAGGTTCCCACAGATAGCAAATTAATGTTTTTTGAGGCTAAAAGCCTCAAAAAATGATATAATTACATCAATCTCTAAAAACTATTTTAGTTTTTAGAGATTGCCTTATATTTATTTTATCTTTAATAATGTTAATCATTAGTATTTTTATAAATGTCTCAACTTATCTATTTTCGAGTTTTAATTTACAAATTGTGTCTATTTTGCTTTTTATTACACAACTTCCTATATTTGGTTTGCATGCATTTATATTAATAAAAAATAGAAAACATGAAGACAATAATAAAGATAAAAATTTAACAAGTGGTATGTTTTCATTTTATAAAAATATTTTACCTGACGCTACAAAAAAATATTCTTATCTGATTTGGATTTCAATTATCTATGCAACATTCAATTTTATTATTGTGTCATTAAAATTTGGAAATGAAAATACATTAATAATTGAAAATAGTATATTAAGAGTGATATCAGCATATTGTATATCTTATAATGTGTTAAGTGTATTATATTTCTTGGGATTAAAAAAGAAAAATAATGTTTTTTGATATTTTAGACTTTTTTAATTGACAAATATCAAAAGTTGATATATAATATTAAGGAAGATTGTATGAAATATCTTTATTTTACAGCAGTTTTTATTATTTTATCTTCTTGTGGTGATAATATCAGTAATGATAAAGAAATTAATACCACAGATGAATCAATGTATTATTTTGGAAATACCGGACATAGATATAAACTTTATCAATTCGCCGGAATAGGAGTTGTGCCTGATGAAGAAGCGGCAAGGATAGTAGCATTAGCGTATTTGAAAGTGCTCTATGGAGCTAGTATTAACGAAAATATACCAATTAATGGAACTGAATATCCGCAAATTAAAATTAATTATGAACAAGAATACGATTCATGGTTATGTCATGTTTGGTTTTTCGAACCCGGTACAGCTCTTGGTACGGTATATAATATTCGAATATCTAAAAAAGACGGGCGTATGATGGGAGCGCTTGCAGAAAAATAAAAATTTATAATTTAAATTAGAGAGGCAGGTTATGAAAAAAATGTTTATTCTTTTATTAATGTTTTGCATTGGTTTTTCTGTTTTTAGCCAAAGTGAATCAGATTTTACCTATATTGAAGAAAATGGAACAATAACCATTATAGGGTATACAGGCGAAGAAAAAAATATCGTTATACCTGGCAGAATAAGAAATGTTTTAGTTACTACTATTGGGGCGTGTGTATTTTCTAATAATCAATTAACCAGAGTTATTATTCCTGATTCGGTTACTTCTATTGGAATGGGAGCATTTTGCAATAATCAATTAACCGGAATTACTATTGGAAATTCCGTAACTTATATCGGAGAAGAAGCATTTGCTGATAATAAACTTACAAGTATTACAATACCTAATTCTGTTATATGGATTGGTGATGATGCATTTGCTTCAAACCGGTTGACTAATGTAACGATTCCAAATTCTGTAACTTATATTGGTAATGGAGCTTTTGATCAAAATGTGGTTATTACAAGAAGATAATATAGAAATAAGCGTTTGCAGGAAAATAGAGTTAAAAAACGGGAACTTTCGTAAAAACAATAATTGGACATAAACCGGTTTGCATGTTATTATTTATTAAAGAGGTAAGAATTTTATGAAACCAGTTTTTATGCTGATTATATTCAATATCGTTTTTTTGAATGTATTTGCTCAACTTGATTCAAATGCTGTATTTGAAGAAGCTATTGAAAAAATAGAAAATGAAGAGTTCCTTTCCGCAATAGAATTGCTGAAGCAATTAGAAGACAGTAATGATTATTCAGTCTTTTTTCATATTGGGATATGTTATTATTTTTTGGATAATGACGAATATGCACAAAGGTATTTAAAAAGATCGATAGAATTAAATGACAGCCATATAGAAAGTCACGGTTATTTGGGAATGTCTTATTTTTTCAGCGAGAAATTTACAGAAGCCGAAACCATGTTTTTACGCTGTATTGAACTGGGAAGTACAAGTTATAGAAACTATTTTTTTCTGGGGAAAATATATGAATACAGAAATAATCTTGATATTGCAATTAATTATTATAAAGAAGCTCTAAAATTAAACGAGCTGGATTTTCAAACAAATTATTCACTGGCATTTATTTATTTTTTCAGAAACGATTTTAATAATGCAAAAAAATATTTTGAAATATGCGATGCTCTCGATTCTCAATTATTTTGGGTCGTTAATTTCTTAATACGTATTAAGTATGCGCAAAACGACCTTGATAATGTTGAAGGGTTAAAACAAAGATTAAGAGCCATAAAACAAACGGAAAATGATCCAAGGATTACAAGATTAACACGGTTTGTAATTGATGAATTTTCACATAAAGAATACCGTATTATTGCAGAGGAATCTTTTGAACTATCAGGAATGTTATATTACCACTGGACTTTTTTAATTTATGGAAGTAATGGAAGGTTAGTAAAAACTGTAAACCTTGAAAGTTCGGCAGGTTTAAGGGAACTTGGTACAAATTATATAATCGGGACTGATGAATATGCCGACAACCGCAGAATTCACAGGACAACAACCATTGGATTTCGGCAGCTGCCTGAATATAACGTTATGAAAGGTTTCGTTATCGAAGAGCTTGACAATGGGCTGGAAGTCGGCGCTATGGGAATATATCCTGTTAATTAATTAAAGTAATCTCTAAAAACTAAAAAGTTTTTAGAGATTAATATCTATTCCCCTTCTCCCCAATTAGGTATACCTTCGCGCAGTATTTGGCGTGCCATTTCAATTGTAATGTCGTATAACGCTGAATCTCTGCTTACAGATGTTTCAAGAGCGTGAGCTACTTGCTGGTTTAACTGCGATCTTGGAATTGTGTAAAGTACATACGCTGTATATGAATCGGTGTAAACATCTTTTTGATCAGGGTCATAACGGCGGCGAAGTGTCCACCAGTCCGACTCACGCTGAGCGCCGGAATAACTGACATTTATAACACTGTTTAAAATATTATCAATTTCCTGCTGGTATGTACTTGTTCCTTGTGTAGGGCTTCCTAAACCCGATGTACGGGAAGCTGCTTGTACTTTTGCCTGATAATTTGAAGATATGGTTGTACGCAGCATAGCGCCGATTCGCTGCTGGGCGCTGAAGTTGTCTGCCCACGCAACTACAAACTGCCTGTTTATACCTGTTTCTTCTCCGACGACACAATATCTGTCCCGGAATTCGGACTGCGATTGCAATCTGGTTATACCGTGTGCTGTGTATACTCTAATCCAGTCAGGAGTAGAAACACTCATACCTGTTCCCTTGTTTTCCAGCTCGACGACTTTTGCTTTTGGACCTGATGAACAGGCGTAAAACGTGACTAATAATACCGCAAAAAGTGTTGTTAATACAAAACCGTAAATGTTTGTTTTAATCTTCATAATTTTCTCCTCAGATTATTAATAATAATAACATAAATTATTATGGATGTCAGGTTTTGCCGCCAAGCTGCACTGCTTTATTTATTATTTCCTTAAAATACTCGCCTTCACTGTTTGTAAGAGCGGCTCTAGAGATTATATTGCGTAAAAATCGAGCCTGTTCCTGCTTATTTGGGTTTTTGTAGAACCCTACACTTTCCAGGGTATCTGTAATTGTCCCTACAAGAGCCGATATATCAGCCTGGTTCATTGCTGTCCATTCACCTTTGACAGATTGCTGCTTTTCCATTGCCAAAAATAATTCGTAGGCGTAAATTTGCACGGCATGTGAAAGGTTCAAAGAAGGCTGTGCCTCACAAACAGGGATATGAGAGGCAAAATTACACAATTTTAGTTCATTTTCATCCAGACCTGTCCTTTCATTGCCAAAAACAATAGCTGCAGCTGTGCAGCCGGCTTTTCCTGCTTTGCGTTCCTTAAGAAAACAAGCAAGTTTTCCGGGGGGCATGGAAATATTGCGCTTTTGACCGCGTCTGCGTGTAGTTCCTACTATAATAGAACAATCTGCTGTCGCTTCGGCGAGGGTATTAAAAATACGGGTATTATCCCATATATCCCTGGCATTAACGGCTCTTTCATATATTATATCTGTATCAAGGGGTTCTGCTATTGCCGCTATTCGAAGCTCGAAAAGACCCATGTTTTTCATTGCCCTGCAGACAGCGCCGACGTTTCCAGGCTCAGATACGCGGCTGAGTACTATTTTAATATCTTGTAATAACATGTCGAATTATATCATTTTTTATAGGTTGGTTGACAATTTTTAATAAAATTTGTATGATCAAACGGATAATCCTCTTTGCTCGTCGCAGGGGATGAATTCGGGTTACCCATTTGGGTATATTAATTAAGGAAGTGACATGGCTAACAATGATATCGTTCCAGGGTTTGATGATGAGAAGGATGACAGTCTCAAAATAAAACTCGACAAAGTTGATGATGCACCAAGATGTCTTATGTTGACCTTGACAGGCTACATCGACACTTATAACTCCAATTTCTTTCAAAAACGTGTTCAAAAAGCTATAGAAAGCGGTTTTGTAAGATTAATATTTCAATGCGGAAGTTTAAATTATGTATCATCTACAGGGATTGGCTCTTTTACAACATTTTTAAAATCAGTAAAACCTCAAGGCGGGGATTTGGTACTATTGGACATTCAGCCTAAAGTATACGAAGTTTTCCAGCTTCTGGGTTTTTCCCAATTTTTTAATATTAGGGATAGTCTTGATGATTCGATACATTTTTTTAATACGGATCACACCAAAGAAAAACCCTCGGTTTTTCCAAAGGTTGTTTCCTGCCCTATCTGTTACAAAAAGTTAAAAGCGGTAAAACCCGGGCGTTTCCGGTGTTCGGAATGCAAAAGTATTCTTGCAATTGATGAAACCGGTCAGGTTTTACTGGGATAGTACTTTAAGAGCCGATTTACTGCGTATACAGGTCTTGGAATGTGGATAACTTGTGTATATTGTCTGTATAAACATTTGACTGTATTAATTTTTATACAATTAAATAACACGAACATGAATTTCAAATAACAAGTTAAGCTAATTCCTTGCTGTATAAGGAGTTACATGTTTTGATTATTGGAATTATTAATGCTGATTATGGAAATATAAAAGATTCGTTTTTTTACCATGTGGATAACTTGTGTATAAGGTGTCTGACATCGGTATAATTTGAAAGGGTCAATAAGATAAAAAGAGTAAACAAAAGTAATTTACATTAATTTCCTTGAAATAAATTGCTATCATTGCTACTCTTAAAACAGAATAAACAATGCGAAATAAATTAACTGATGAACTTGCAGTGTGCGGCATGAATGCCGTTCTTGCGGCAGGCGAGTTTAACCCGCAAAAAATAAACCGCCTCTTTTTACGTGAAGATCGCTTACAATCGTTTACAGGTATCTGTAAACAGCTTGCCGAACGCAAACGTCCGTATAAAATCTGCGAAGATGAAGAACTTGAGCGTATCTGTAAAAGTGTCCACCACCAGGGTGTTGTCGCAATGATCGAAGAACCTGTAATTGAACCTCTAAGTCTTGAAGACCTTGAACTTTGGGCAAACGAAGGAAAAACAGGTGTTATTCTGCATTCTGTAGGCAATGATCACAATTTAGGCGCAATCGCAAGAGCCGCCGCGTTTTTTGATGTTACATATATCATTTTAAATGAAAAAGATTCGATGCCCAGCGGCAATACAGACGAGCAGGCGCAGCAAGCGCAGCAAACAACTCAGCTTACAACAAGCGCCTACCGTGTCGCAGAAGGAGCGTTCGAGCATCTAACAGTACGCAGAGTTTCAAACACAGCAGCTTTTTTAAAAGATGCGTCAAAAAAAATTGTAACAATCGGTACGGATACAAGAGCCAGAATGCGCATTAAAGATTTAAACGAAATAGTAAAAAACACAAAAATTAAAACAGAAAGGGTAGGATGCCGCCCCGGAATTGCACTTTTGCTTGGAAACGAAGAAACAGGGCTTCCTAAAAATATAAAAGATCAATGCTCCTGCCTGCTTCGCATTCCCGGAACAGGCAATATTGAAAGTTTAAATGTATCACAGGCAGCAGCATTATTTTTACATGCCATTTATGAATTATAATAAGCAGCTGTAAAAATCAAAATCCGCTGAATGAATTAACCATTAACGGCGGCTGATGAGTTGCATCCAAAGTATCACGCCACAAGCTGCTTTCAGGATTAACCTTATTACGATGCGTAATAACCATCTTTATCGGTAAATGAACAAATCTGTTATTTACAAGCCCGATAATAATTTTTGTCTTTCCTGCCATTGCTGCATGAGCTGCTGCATTTCCAAGCCGTTCACAGTAGATTGAATCTTCGGGGTTTGCGGGAGCAGAACGTATCGCATAACTTGGATCGATATATTTTAAATTTATCTCGATATTTTTTTCTTTAAAGTAATCAAGAATCCTGCCGCGGATATAAATTCCAACATCTTCCATTACAGCATTGCCGCCTGCATCAAATTTCTTTTCTTTCATAAGAAAATCCTGCATGGCTCCTTCTGCAACTACAATAACAGCATGTTTTCGTTTTTTAATCCGTTCTTCCAAGTGATGCAGAAAACCGTTACTGCCTTCCAAATTAAACGGAACTTCTGGAATCAATACAAAGTTTACTTCATGGCTTGCAAGAGCTGTATGCGCTGCTATAAAACCGGAATCACGTCCCATAACTTTTACAAGACCTATACCGTTAATTGCAGAAGATGCTTCCATGTGAGCTGCAGATACTACTTCAACCGCTTTTGCAACTGCAGTGTTAAAACCAAAGGAACGATCCAGTAAAGCAAAATCATTATCTACAGTTTTTGGAATTCCAACCATGGCTATTTTTAAATTCCTTTTATCGATTTCTTCGGAAATATCCAGCATGCCCCGCTGCGTACCGTCTCCGCCGATTGTAAAAAGCATATTCAAATTAAGTTTTTGCATCGCATCAACAATTTTTACAACTTCTTTACCGCCGCCGCGCGCACTGCCTAAAAATGTGCCGCCCAGTTTATGAATATCATCAACAATATCAGGATCAAGAGTTTTAATACTGAATCCGGATTCCGGTAAAAAACCTCTATAGCCGTAACGGATGCCGGAAATCCTTGTAACACCGTAACGTGTCCAAAGGCAGCGTACAATCGCTCTTATAACATCATTAATTCCCGGGCATAAACCGCCGCAGGTAACAATACCGGCATGTACATGAGCCGGCGTAAAATAAATATTTTCTCTTGGACCTGAACGCTCTAAAACCTGATTCTTGTCAACAGACGGCTGCGGACCTGGAATAATAAAAGAACTCAAACGGACAAATCTGTCATTGGTAACAAAGTTAGCAATCTTGTCTCCATGTGTTTTAGACATTTCTATCGGGGACTTAACAGTTGCATTACCTAATTCCTCAATAGTAAAATCATAATTTTCCTGCATGGTAAAATCTCCTTTATATTATAGTATACTCTATATTCAACTATGTGCTATACTCATTTTACGGAGGCAAAATCGTGAAATTCACTCCACAAGAGATGGGCAAATTAAGCCCGAATTTAATTATTTTGGTTGTTGTGGGAATATTAGTAATAATCCTGCTGGCTACCAGTGTTTTTATCGTAGATCAAACATCAAAAGCGGTAATTACCCGCTTTGGCAAATTTCTTAATGTAAGAGATCCCGGGCTTCATTTTAAACTGCCTTTTGGAATTGACCGCAGTTATATCGTTAACGTACAAAACGTAATAACCCAGGAATTCGGCTACCGCACATTGAGAGGCGGAATTAATCCGACATATTCAAGCCGCCCTGATGAATCCGTTATGCTTACAGGTGATTTAAATATCGTCGATGTTGAATGGATTATTCAATACCGTATAAGTGATCCGACAGCATGGGTTTTTAATGTGTATGACCGCACCGAAACAATTCGTGATGTATCAAGATCAGTTATTAATATGCTTGTAGGTGATCGCGCGATCATGGATGTTATGGGTGTTGAACGCAGCGCCATTGAAGTTGCAGGTCAGGTTTTAATGAACGAAACATACAGCAGTTACAATTTGGGTATCTATGTAATAGCGGTAAAATTGCAGAACGTTACTCCTCCAAAAGGCGTACAGGAAGCATTTGAAGATGTAAACAAGGCAATGCAAGACCTTGAAAGGTTAATAAACGAAGGACAAGAACTTTACAACGAACGAATTCCAAGAGCAAAAGGCGAAGCTGAAAGGGTTATACGGCAGGCTCATGGTTATCGCGCCGAACGTGTAAACAGAGCCAACGGCGATGTAGCCCGTTTTGTTTCTGTATATGAAGAATTCATACGTTCTCAAGATGTTACAAGACAGCGTTTATATTATGAAATGATGGAAGAAATATTCAAAAATGAAGAAGGCATAACAATCATCGATCGTAACCTTACCAATTTTATTCCTTTGATGAACCTGGGAGGCAGATAATGAAAAAACTGATAACAACAATTATTGTAATTTTTGTAATAATTCTCGGCATTTTAATTGCAGGTCCCTTATATGTAATAAACGAAGGAGAGCAGGCAGTTATTGTACGATTGGGGCAAATATCCGAAGACAGAGTTATAACTAACGCAGGTTTGCATGTTAAAATTCCATTTATCGACGAAGTAGTCCGATATCCAAAAAAGATAATGTCATGGAACGGCGAACCCAGAATAGTACCGACTGCGGAAAGACAGTTTATTTTTGTTGATATAGTCGCTCGCTGGCGTATTTCTGATCCAAAGAAATTTTATGAATCCATACAGGGAGGTGCAGACGGAGCTCTTTTAAAACTTGCAGAAATTATCGATTCGGAAGTTCGTACTGTAATTGCCGAAAACCCTCTGCGTGAATCAGTGCGAAATTCCAATATAATTTTGGATCGATCATCAGATACTGATATTTTAAACCTTGATGAAGGAATTGATGAAGAAATTTTAGCCGCTCCGACACAGGAGTCAAATATCGAACCAATTGCAAGAGGAAGAAGGCAGCTTGCCGAAGAAATACTTGCACGCTCAAGGCGTATGGTTCCCGAATATGGAATAGAATTAATCGATGTTGTTACACGTCAGATAAGATATTCCGATGAACTTACTCCAAGCGTTTACGAACGTATGAAAAGAGAACGTAACCAGATAGCGATGTATTACCGTTCTGTAGGCGAAGGACGCAAGGCAGAATGGATTGGAAGAATGGAAAGCGAATTAATGGAAATTGAATCAGGCGCTTATAATCAGGCTCAGACAATTATGGGTATCGCCGATGCAGAAGCTGCAAGAATTTATGCAAATGCTTATGACAGAAACCAATCAACAAGAGATTTTTACAGATTCTGGAGAGGGATGGAATCATACCGCCAAACCATGCCAAGATTTGACAAAACACTTACTACCGACATGGAATATTTCCGTTATTTGTATAATCCAAATCTCAGATAGCTTTTTTTAGGAACTTTAATGCAAAGGCGTATTCAGATATCCAGTATAGAAAATAAACCCGTTGTTAGTTTTAACACCGGGTTAGACCCAAGATCATTTGCAAGGACAAAAATGTCTCAAAGCCTGATCGAACAGGGCTATATTGTATATCCAAACGGATCGCATAAAATTTGGAAACCTGCCGGTGTAAACGATGTAGAAAGTATAATGCATGTTTGGGGTCCGCTTTACAATGGAAAAAGATTAGACCTTCTTATAGAAGATGTATGTTCTTTAACACAAAATAGCGCATCGCAAGCAGCTTTACAAGCAGTAGTTCTATGGATCAGAGCAAAATTATTTCTTGGCGAAAAACACTCTGCTCAAAATCCAGGGGCAGCTTTTATTTGCACAGAAAACGAAAATACAGAACATCCAAAAGGCAGCGTCTTTTTTTCTCCGCCGAATTTATCAAACCGCTGCCTTTTTATTGAAGGAGCGGAATTAGATCGCAATAACTGCCCTGATTTAACCGGATTGGATGCGGCGGCATTTTGCGCAGGCGTTATGCTGTACACAATATTAACAGGCTCTCATCCGTATCCTACTTCCGAAATTTATCAAGATATGAGAGAGGGTGTGTTTTTACAAGTTAATCTTGCCGCTCCCGCTCTTGATGAAAAATTATCTGAGCTTATACAATCCGCCCTCTTGCTGCCTGTCGCAAATAAAAAACAATCAATAAGCGCTGTAGAAATACTTACCAATTTTATAAAAATACTGATAAGTAAAGAAAATAAGATGAACTCCATTTCATCATTATATAAGCCGCTTTCTGTAGCGAAAGAAAAACAAGCTGAAAGAGAAAAAAAGAATTATTTATTTAAGCAAAAATTAGCTGTTAAAACAAAGCGCTTCCTTGTACGTAATAAAATCGCCGTGATTGCTGTAGTTTCAATTTTATTATTTGCCGGTATTATTACATACAGTATGGTTGCAGGAATTAATCAGCGTCCAACAACCGAAGGAATGCCGTCTTCAAGTGTCATACATGCATATTTCGGCGCATTTAGTTCTTTAAATCATATTTTTATGGAATCAATAATTAACGGAGCGGATAAATCTGATCTGAATGCCGCCATAACTTTAATGGCAACGGTTAAAATGAGACAAGCATACGAGCCGTCACAAACACATTTAATACCTGCCGGTTCATGGAAGGACAACGGTAACGACCTTCCGGCTCCCAATGTATTCGGCGTAACGGATGTAGTTCTTGAACATTTAATAGGCAGTGAAGATTCTGACATGATGGTTTATAGGGTAAATTATTTATTGTGGCCTTATAACGAAAATTTTCATATTACCCGTACTGATGATATGACATTAAAACGTGACAGAAAAGGAAACTGGAGAATTACAGAAATCCGCCGCAATGAAAAATAATTTACTGCCTTTTACAAACTGCCGTTAAGCCAGCGATTAATTAAATGTTTCGATAATGACCCTTGCCCCGGAAGCTCCGGTAAATTATCTTTTGTAAACCAGGCAGCATCTTCAATTTCTGTTCCATCAGGTTTAATCTGTCCTGAAAGATAGCGGGCTTTAAAACCAATCATTAATGAATTGGGAAAAGGCCAGCTTTGAGATTTTATGTATTCAATATTACAGACTTCGATATTAATCTCTTCTAAAGTTTCACGCTTTACAGTATCTTCAAGAGTTTCTCCGGCTTCATTAAAACCTGAAATATGACTGTAAACTTTATCGCGGAATTTTTTATTATGAGCCAAAAGTATTCTGTTTTGATCGTCTGTAATTACAGCAAGAATTGCAGGGCATATACGCGGGTACTCAAGCCTCCCGCAAGCCGGACACTGGCGGCATACTTCCAGAGAATTAAAATTATTTTTAGCGCCGCATGTTCCGCAAAATACAGATTCATTTTTCCATTGCGCTATGTGACACGCTCTAAGAACGCCCGGTAATTTATTATTTTCAGGAAAGGAATTTTCATCAACGCTGAACATGGCTAAAAGCTGGCGGACAGGAATTTTTTTCCAGTTATCGGGCACTATGGCAGAAGAAGATACAGAAACAACATCAATTGCGCCAATTTTAAAAACATCCGGATCATCAAATTGATTTGACAATTCGACATGAAGCTCATCTGTTATCTGCGAATCAAGAGTACTTAATGGTAAAAGTAATGAGTCACCTTGTAAAAAGAAAGCCATAAAAATTCTTAACTCCGTGTCCTCTGTGGTTAAAAATATATTAATTCCCTTGTCTATCATACCAAAAATCACTTATT
Source organism: Treponema sp. (assembly GCA_009781475.1). Taxonomy (GTDB): domain Bacteria; phylum Spirochaetota; class Spirochaetia; order Treponematales; family Breznakiellaceae; genus WQXQ01. The sequence continues at coordinate 15,780 of WQYB01000021.1, read as the reverse complement.
ATATATATATGAACACAATGAATTATCTGGAATTACTGCCGTTAAGCAGTATTACCAAATATAAAAAAGGAAAACCCGGCGAAGGAATACCCATCAAAGGTTTTGCAAGAGCGCACCCTTCCGACAAAACGAAGTTAATCCTTGTAAAAGATCCGCTTGGAAAAGAACCTACTGTGATAGAGTTTAACCTTGATGACATACTGCATGTAGAAGAAATCCCATCTGCCGTTACCGAAACCGGCGAAGGTGTGCCTCTTGTAAAATTATGGGTACAAAAGGGAGCTGTCGCAGTAAAACTTGAACCATTCGAAGTAAAATGAATAAAATTCCTCTTTTCATGAATGAAGATACGCAAAATGTCTGCTGCGATTTATGCCCGAATAATTGCAAAATAAAAAACGGTGATTTTGGTCTTTGCGGAGTGAGAGGAAACAAAAGCGGAAAAGCGGTGATTCCTTTTTACGGATTTATTACAGCGCTTGCAATCGATCCTATCGAAAAAAAACCTCTTTACCGTTTTAAACCCAAAACAAAAATACTTTCACTTGGGTTTACCGGCTGCAACTTGCGTTGTCCGTTTTGCCAGAATTGGCATATATCACAAAATACCGCAAACCATGAAAGCCAAAATGAACGCGGCAGGATAATGATGCCAGCACAGATAATTTCAACTGCTTTGGAACATGGAACTCCTTCGATTGCCTACACATATTCAGAACCGCTTGTTCATATTGAATATATAATCGACTGCATGAAACTCGCTCGTGAAAACGGAATCGCAAACGTGCTTGTCACAAACGGCTGTGTAAAAAAAGAAGCTGCCGCCAAAATTTTAAAATATACGGATGCAATAAATGTCGATTTAAAATGTTTTTCCGCACAAACTTATAAAGAATGTTTGGGATATAATATTAGCGATGAATATTTGGAAACTGTAAAAGATTTTATCAAACTTTGCTATGAAATGAATGTTCACCTGGAAATTACAACACTAGTAGTTCCTGATTTAAATAATACAAAAGAAGAATTAAATGCAGCCTGCGATTTTATTCTCAGCATCGATAAAAAAATCCCCTGGCATTTAACAGCATATCATCCTGACTACCGTTGGAATGCGCCTCCTACAGATCGCGGTTTTTTATTGAGTGCAGCCGAAGAAGCAAGAAAAAAACTAGAGTTTGTATATACAGGCAATATCTAAAAAAATATAAATAAGCACTGTCAGCCTCCTTGACCCTGCCTATTCCTCCTGTCATACTAAACAAATGTTTACGGTTGTATCTCCATTTAAACCAGCAGGCGATCAGAGCGAAGCAATCGCTGCCTTGGCAAACGGCATCAAGACAGGTGACAAATATCAAACACTTCAGGGAGTCACAGGCTCGGGTAAAACTTTTACGATGGCAAAAATCATCGAGCAGGTGCAGATGCCTACTCTTATTGTAAGTCACAACAAAACTTTGGCAGCACAGCTATACAGGGAGTTTAAAGGTTTTTTTCCTCACAATGCAGTTGAATACTTTGTTTCCTATTACGACTACTACCAGCCGGAAGCCTATGTTGCAAGCAGAGACCTTTATATAGAAAAAGACGCATCGATAAATGCCGAAATCGAACGTATGCGTCTTTCTGCGGCAAGAAGTATGATGGAACGCAATGATGTTATTATTATTGCCACTGTTTCGTGTATCTACGGCATGGTAACGCCGGATGTATATAAAAAAATGACTGCGACTTTTTCCAAAGGCGAAACAGTCGATGTCGATTCTTTAATCCGCCGCTTTGTAGAGCTCCAATACGAACGCAACGACGCTGTCCTTGAACGGGGACGCTTTCGCCGCCGCGGTGATACATTAGAAATATTTCCTGCTTATATGGAAGAAGCATATCGTGTTGATATGGATTGGGATAAGGTCGAACGAATTAGACGTTTTAATCCTGTATCAGGTGAAATGCTCGAAGACCTTGATCGTGCGCTTATTTACCCTGCAAAACAATTCGTAATGCCCGGCAGCATGATTCATAACGCGATGGGTGCGATACGGCAGGAATTAAAAGAACGCCTTGAACATTTTCAAAACAACGGCAAAATAATGGAAGCGGAACGTTTAAAAACCCGTGTCGAATACGATATAGAAATGCTTACCGAAATGGGATACTGCCCCGGAATTGAAAATTATTCTGCAGTTTTGGCAAACCGAAAACCAGGCGAATCCCCCGACACTCTTGTAGATTATTTACCCAAAGAGCATTTAACTTTTATCGATGAAAGCCATGTTACTTTGCCGCAGTTAGGTGCTATGTACGCAGGAGATCGCAGCCGCAAGCAAACACTTGTTGATTACGGCTTTCGCCTGCCTAGCGCTTTGGATAACCGCCCGCTTCGTTATGACGAGTTTGCACAGCGGCTGGATAAAACTGTATTTGTCTCTGCAACGCCCGGCAAAACTGAAATCGAACAATCGGTTCGTGTTGTCCAGCAGTTAATCCGCCCCACAGGACTTTTAGACCCGGAAATCGAAGTGCGCCCAAGCGAAGGTCAAATGGAAAACATTTACGGCGAAGTGCAAAAACGCATTAAAGCAGGAGAAAGATCTCTTATTTTAACGCTAACAAAAAAAATGGCGGAGGATTTAACCGATTATTTATCGGGGCTTGGTTTAAAGGTGCGCTACATTCACAGCGAAGTTGAAACAATTGAACGGGTGGAAATACTTACTCAACTTCGTCAAGGAAAGTTTGACATACTCGTTGGAATTAATCTTTTGCGTGAAGGTATCGATTTACCCGAAGTTTCGTTTATAGCAATTCTTGATGCCGACAAAATCGGCTTTTTGCGCTCGCTTACAAGTCTTGTGCAGATAATCGGACGTGCTGCCCGCAATGCCGCAGGAAAAGTAATAATGTACGCCGACCGCATGAGCGATGCGATGGAAAAAGCAATTGCCGAAACAAACCGCCGCCGCGAAGCGCAAATTGCCTACAATGAAAAACACGGCATCACACCTGCTACTGTAAAAAAAGCAATCGAAGATATTTTGACACGCCACATAGAAGAAGCGCAAACAACGACAGGCGCGACAATCGAAGTTTTAAAGAAATCTTACAATATGTTAATTCCGGCTCAGCGCAAGCAGTTAATTAAAGCGCTTGAAAACGAAATGCTCGAACATGCGAAGAATTTAGAGTTCGAACAAGCCGCCGCAATCAGAGACGAAATAAATAAAATTAAAGACATGAGTTTATAGAGGAATTTTTAACGAAAAGACCTCACACGGGGGCACAAAGGCACAGAGAACACGGAGAAATATTTTAAGTAAAAATCCTTACTTCTTATTCTTAACTCCGTGCCTCTGTGAACTCCGTGTCTCCGTGTGAAAAAAATAAGAATTAAGCTTCTAATATAAGCAGTGTCTTTGGATCTAAGTTCATTGCCATGGATTTGGAAATAACAGAATCCCTGTCCTTGGAAATCGAAAGCTCCACATGATCTGTTTTAGGCTGCAGTACAATCACAATATCAATGTTATTAATAAAACTATTAAGCGCTGCAGGAATATTTTCCTTGTCGTACTGAGCATCATCATTTACAGAACAGCTGTACCAGATACTAAGCCCCATTTCTGTTGCGAAGTTTTTTACAGCTTTAAAGTTTGCGAATAAATCTGTTTCTTTTTCTTTGGTTAAAACAGATGTGACAGAAGTATTTGCGGCAGCGCTGGCAGAATCAGCATGGCGGGCAAAATCAAAACCATCGATTATAATTGAATCGGCTTTAAAACCGCCTTCGATAATCATTGCTCTAAGGCTTTTTAAAATTTGATCTTTTGTAACACCGTCCTGGTTAAAATTCATTAAAACGCGGTTTTTTACCAAGTCGTTTTTTATTTCTGCCGCGTTTTCAAGATTTTTTTTGCTGGTAAACTCGGAGAAAATATCGTCATACCATAATGGAACATATTGATTGTGCTGGGTAAAAGAAACATGAATTACTTTTTTGCCCTGCAGAAGTTTATCCATTGCAAGCTGTACAAGCACCGATGTTTTTCCCACTCCGTTAGGGGAAGAGATAACGCCGATTTCGCCGGCTTTTAAACCGCCGTGTATCGATTGTTCAAAAATGCGGATTGGGCTTCGCTGAATTAGTTCGCTTAAAATCATTTTTTCTCCTGGTTTTTTGTCAGCGCTTCTGAAACGCTTTGCGGTACTTTAGCGTATTTTTCAAATTCCATTGTAAACTCCGCCTTGCCCTGTGTGAGCGAACGCAAAGTTGTAGAATAACCGAACATTTCACTTAATGGAACTTCCGCTTCCACACGCGAAAAATGCCCGTCTTCGACAGACGATGAAATTATACCACGTCTTTGATTAATTGACCCGAAAATATTTCCCGCAAACTCCGATGGTCCTTCCACCGACACTTTCATGATCGGCTCCAGTATGCATGGTTTTGCCTTATTGTACGCCTCGCGAAAAGCACCGATAGCCGCCTGCTGGAACGCAATATCCGACGAATCTACAGGGTGGCTTTGTCCGTCATTTATTAAACAGCGGATATTTACAATCGGGAAGCCAATCAAGCTGCCTTTTTTAACAGCTTCTTTAAAGCCCTTATCACAGCTTGGCACATATTCTGTTGGTATCGAGCCGCCTTTTATCATATCGACAAATTCGTAATCGCCATCGGCGTACGGTTCCATGAAACCTGCAACCCGCCCAAACTGACCTGAGCCGCCTGTCTGCTTTCTGTGGGTGTAATTGAACTCTGCCTTTTGAGTAATGGCTTCGCGGTATGCAACCTGCGGTGCGCCTGTATCAACTTCGCACTTGTATTCGCGGCGCATTCGTTCGATATAAACTTCGAGGTGAAGCTCGCCCATCCCTTTGATGATCGTCTGGTTGGATTCCGCATCAACATAGGTTTGAAAAGTAGGATCTTCTTTTGTAAATCTGTTTAATGCCTTTGCCATCTGGTCGGCGCTTTTTTTATCCTTTGGTGTGACTGCAAGCGAAATTACAGGAGCGGGCACAAACATCGAAGTCATCGCATAATTTACACCGCCGCCGCAGAATGTGTCGCCGCTTGCGCATTCAATTCCAAAAAGCGCAACAATGTCACCGGGCGAACCTTCGTTAATATCTTCCATACTGTCTGCGTGCATTCGCACAAGCCGCCCGACTTTAAATTTTTTGCGGGCTCTGGTATTTAAAAGCTCTTCGCCTTTTTTTAATTTACCCTGATAAATGCGCACATAAGTGAGCTGTCCGTATTGACCGTCTTCCAGTTTAAAACCGAGCGCAACTGTCGAACCTTTATCATCGCTTCCAAGTTCTATTTTTTCTTCGTTATTATTTAGATCCAGTGCGAAATTTTTAACTTCGGTAGGATCGGGCAGATAATGCACTACTCCGTCAAGAAGCGGCTGGATTCCCTTGAACTTGTAAGCCGAACCCATCATCACGGGAACAAGCTGCTCGCTAAGTGTACCCTTACGAATTGCCGCATGTATTAAATCTTCTTCGATTCGTTCTCCGCCAAGAAATTTTTCGGCAAGATCATCGCAGAACATAGAAATTGCATCTAGCAGCTCCTCGCGGTATTTATCGGCATCGGCTTTAAGGTGCGCAGGTATTTCTGCAAGACGAAGCGTTTCCCCCTGCGCTCCGTCAAAATAAACGGCTTTCATTGTAATAAGGTCTACGACCCCTTCGAGTTTATCTTCAAGCCCGATAGGGATTTGAATCATCATGGCATTAAGACCCAGTTTTTCACGTAACTGAAGACACACTTTAAAAGGGTTGGCTCCAGTGCGATCGCATTTGTTTATAAATGCTATACGTGGAACATTGTAGCGTTTAAGCTGACGGTCTACGGTAATTGATTGGGACTGCACTCCGCCGACTGCGCAAAGAACCAGAATCGCTCCGTCCAAAACACGCAGCGATCTTTCAACTTCGATGGTAAAATCAACGTGCCCTGGCGTATCGATTACATTGACAGTGTGATCCTTCCAGGTAACTTGAGTGGCAGCGGATTGAATCGTAATACCGCGCTCCCTTTCTAGTTCCATATGGTCCATAGTAGCGCCGACTCCGTCCTTGCCGCGGACTTCGTGAATGGCGTGAATTTTTTTACTGTAAAACAAAATGCGCTCGGACAAAGTAGTTTTGCCTGAATCAATATGGGCACTAATCCCGATATTGCGCATTTGGGTAATATCATTACTCATTGTTTAAATACTCCTTGGTTTTCCAACGTATGCTCATATATGGTAAAGAATAGCAATATTTGCAAAGACATGCAAGCTCTTCCTAATAGATTGCGAAGTGTCTATTCTTCTCCATTTATAACAATTACCACAAGTTCCGGCGGGTTAAAGATGCGGGGAACAGATGAAACGGAAAGACCTCTGCTTACAATGTGGTTTAAATCGCCGTGTGTGTAAACGCCTCCCGCATATTTTGGGAAAAATCCCTGATGCGGCGCGTATAATCCGTTTATTCCAAAAAGTCTTACCTGCCCCCCGTGAGCATGACCTGACAAAATTAAATCGAATGAATAATTTTTATATTTTTCTATAGATTCCGAGCGGTGGGTAAGCAATATTTTATATAAATGAATGTCGTCTAACTTCCTGAAAGTCTCTTCCATGACTTCATCCTGATTATAACCGGGCACTCTGTAGATTCTATTTGGGTCTTCAATGCCGGCTATTATTATTTTGTTACCGTTTATTTCTATTTCTCTGTATGTATCAGACAATATTATTACTCCAAAAGAAAATAGCTCTTCCATTATCTCGTCAAAATTACGGTTTGAGTTTTCATGATTTCCCGTAACATAAAAAATCGGCGCTGTATTTTGAATACCGGATAATAATAAATGAACCCCCTTCATGGGAGCGTCGTGGCAGTAAATATCACCTGTCATTACAATTAAATCAGGATTCTCACTAATAATTAAATCTATCAAATCACCCTGATTGTTTTTATGAACTGTACTGTGCAGATCAGAAATTAAAATAATTTTAATGCTGGTTTGTTCTGCGATTAACGAAGATTTTATATTGTATGTTTGCACAGATATTGTACTGCATGAAATAAATAAAATGGAATACAAAAAAAAAGGATTAAAATGTTTTTTCTTCATATTTATATCCTTCTTAACAGTATATAATACATAACAGAAGCATATTCACGAAACAGGTATGCGGGCAATACAGATCTTTGGCTGATACTTGGAAGCCCGTATACATTTTTGTAACCCAATTTTTTTGCGACTGCAATTGAACGGAACATATGATAATCGGTCGTGACAATTAAAATATTTTTATCTTTTAAATTAAATAATTCATCTGAGTTTTTTAAATTTTGCACAGTGTTTCTTGATTTATCTTCTATCAATATTCTTTCTTTTTCTATTCCGTTTTCTATCAAATATTTTCTGATAACATCAGCTTCAGGAATATCTTCACCGGGACCCTGGCCGCCGGAAGCGACAGCCATTACATCCGGGTTTTCCAAAAGATATTTTGAAGCGGTATTAATTCTTCTTACAAGCGGAAAAGAAGGATAAATGCCTACAACCTGGCAGCCAAGTACAATAACATAATCAATTTCTGCATCTACTACTGGTGGTTTACCGCTCATGTTCGAAATAATAACGCCCTGTATAATAATAAAAGATGATACAAAAACACAGCAAATTACAATACATGCGATTTTTACCGCAAGCGGAATTTTCTTTATTAATTTTAAAATTAAATTAAATTTGATTACTGCGATAATTATTAGTAATCCGAATACTCCGGTTAGAAAAACAGAAATGTCAAACCTGCTCCATAATCTTGAAACATTAATTGCATAAACTATAATCAACAACCCCAATATTGCTAATGAGGTTTTTATAAATATTTCAAAAAAAAGTTTAACAAAAATAAGCCACTTCACGGCTTTAATCCGGGAAGGTCAAACTCAGCAGGAATTTTTGCGGGGATTCCTCTTGAATCAACAAATACCCAGGTAACTTTTGCGTCGATTATTAAATCTTCTCCGCGCCATATTTGCTGAGAAATTGTTCCGCTTACCGCGCCTTTTTTTACAGGTTTTGATTTTATTATAAGAGTATCATCGGTAAAGGCGGGTTTTTTGTAATCAATTTCTATTCTGGAAATGTATGTTCCAAAACCTGCTTTTGTCGCCTTGTCATAATCAAAACCTACTTCTCTTAAAAACTCGTAACGGGCGTACTCCAAATAATTTAGATAATTTGCGTTGTTTACATGATTGTAGCCGTCACATTCGTAGGTTCTTACATTTAATGTACATTGTGTTTCCATAACTAATTTTATCATATTTTTAAAAGAGTGTCAGGCACTTGCCATCTTGACTAAATCGCGTTTTTTGTTCATCTTAAAGTTATGTATAGAGGCAATCCGTCTACCAATTTTTCAATGCCCGGCGAATACCGCAAAACTGCGGAGCGCCTGTTTTTGAAAGACAAACTTTTAAAAGGTCAAAAACCGGATTTAAAAGCTGTAGGTGAGTTTGCCAAGTCTTTGGGAATCGGCGTTGAATATCAGCGCTTGCTTGGAATCGATAAAAACAGCAATGATTTTCGTGTGTTCCTAGACCTTTTCCAAAACAATCTGGACTTATTGATAAAAAAAACCTGGGTCGAAAAGTCAGACGAAACCCGCAAAGGCAAACTTCAGGATGATATTCCATCTTTCATGGAAACAATTGAAAAAGCCGATTTTATAAAAGCTATCGAAAAATTTAATGTAATTCTTGACGAGCTTGCGTATTTATTTTTCGGCTCTCAAAGTGAAAAAGAAGATTTTGCCGAATATACTTTCCGCATAGATGCGCAGATGGGGCTTTTTTGGTGGTATGGCAGCAAACTTGAATTGTTAAACGAAATTAATAATAAAAATATAGACAAAGGCGATAATGTTTTGTGGGCGATTCTGCTTCTTGGTCTTTGTTATCTGACGAATTTTTAATTTAAATAAGGAAATAAATATGAATAACGCAGAAAATACAAACTCTGTTTGTACCGATAAAACCACAGGTACAGATTTTATAAGCGAATTTATTAAAGAGGATTTGGCGTCAGGCAGATTCAGTTATGTGCATACTCGTTTCCCGCCCGAGCCTAACGGCTGGCTGCACATCGGTCACTGCAAAGCGTTTTATATTGATTTTTTAATGGCAGAGCGTTTTGGCGGCAAGTGCAATCTGCGCTTTGACGATACAAACCCCGAAAAAGAAGATATCTCTTATGTCGAGGCGATCAAGCGTGACATTAAATGGATGGGATATGACTGGGAAGATCGTGAATATTACGCTTCGGATTATTACGAGCACTTGTACGAACTTGCTGTAAAGATAATTAAAAAAGGCAATGCTTATGTTGATGATTTAACAGATGTTGAAATGAGCGAGTATCGCGGAACTGCAGTTAAAGACAAGAACAATATAACAGAGACTCCTCCGGGAAAAAACAGCCCGTATCGTGATCGCAGTGTTGAAGAAAACCTTGATCTTTTTGCCAGAATGCGCGCTGGCGAGTTTGCCGACGGAGCCAGAACCCTGCGCGCGAAAATCGACATGACTCATCCCAATTTAATTATGCGAGACCCCGTTATGTACCGCATACGCCGTGAACATCACTACCGCACAGGCGACAGCTGGTGTATTTACCCCATGTATGATTTCCAACATCCGCTTTCCGACGCGAAAGAAGGAATAACACATTCGCTTTGTTCGCTGGAATACGAAATACATCGCCCGCTTTACGAATGGTTTATAAAAGAAGCGGAAGTTTTTCCGTCACGGCAAATTGAGTTTGCGCGGCTTAATTTAACATACACCGTTATGAGCAAACGATGGCTTTTAAAACTTGTACAGGAAAAATATGTGTCAGGCTGGGACGACCCAAGAATGCCGACAATCGCAGGACTTCGAAGGCGAGGTTATACCCCAGAAGCGATCCGTAGTTTTGTATCTCAGGTTGGCATTTCCAAAACCGACAGCATGGCAGACATTGCATTCCTTGAGTTTTGTCTTCGTGAAGATTTAAACAAACGAGCATTGCGGATAATGGCAGTTTTGCGGCCTTTAAAACTTATCATAGAAAATTGGGAAGAAGGCAAAACTGAAGACTTGGAAGCTGTTAATAATCCCGAAGATGAAAGCGCCGGGAAACGAATAGTGCCGTTTTCGCGCGAACTGTGGATTGAACATGATGATTTTGAAGAAGTTCCGCCGCCAAAATATTTTCGCCTCTTTCCCGGAAATACTGTTCGCCTTCGTTATGCGTACATTGTTACCTGCACAGGTTTTGACAAAGACGCAAGCGGCAACATTACAGCGGTGCGCTGCACTTATGATCCGCAGACAAAAAGCGGAAGTGTAAATACTGACAGTGCAACAGCAGAAACAAAAAAAGTAAAAGGTACGATCCACTGGGTTAGTGCGGTTAATGCAGTGCCTATCGAAGTGCGCCTATACGATCATCTTTTTAATAAAGAGCGTGCGATGGAAATAACTGCCCGCGCTGACGGCACTCCGGGTGAGTTTACAGATAACTTAAATCCCAATTCGCTGGAAATATTAAACGCTTACGGCGAACCTGAAATCGCAAATGCCGCTGTAGGGCAGGCTTTCCAGTTTGAACGTCTTGGTTACTATGTCCGTGACCCTGACACATCAGATGGAAAACCTGTGTTTAATAGAACAGTCGGCTTGCGTGATACCTGGGGCAAAATTGCGAAGAAAGGGTAGTGTACCAATAGTAAATCGGATAAGTGACCTGCGGTTTTTATTTCCACTTTTCCAGTGATTCTAACATAAACTTGCGGATGTCGATTCCGTATACATCGCTTAAAACATTACTGTTTAAAACTTCGTTGATATTTGCATTGGCGGCTATAGTGCCGTCATTCATAACAATTGCCGTATCGCCGAATTGACGTGCAAGGTTAAGATCGTGAAATACGCTGATTAACATTTTATTGTTTTCCTTGACCCATGTTCGAAGGAATTTTAAAAGTTCAATTTGGTGTTTTAAATCCAGGTGGTTAGCAGGCTCGTCTAGTAAAATTAAATCCGGGGTTTGCGCAAGCGTTCTTGCCAAAAAAACTCTTTGCAAAGTTCCGCCGGAAAGTTCGTCGATCATGCGATCTTTTATATCCCATATATCTAGTTTTTTTACAATGTCATTAATTATGGAAAAATCTTCGGCGGAATTGCTTTTTAAAAAACCCTGTGAGTATGCGTAACGCCCCATCGAAACAGTTTCTAAAACTGTGTACGGGAAAAAAACTTGTGCGCTCTGGCTTAATAACGCTATTTTTTTTGCGAACTCTTTACGAGGGATACCGGAAGTGTCTTCGCCGTTCATGGAAACAATACCTCGATATTCTATAATTCGTGCGATTGCTTTAAGTAAAGTACTTTTTCCGCAGCCGTTAGGTCCAAGTATACAAAGACTTTCTCCGTTTTTTACATCGAAGTTTATATTACAAATAACATCCGCGCCGTTATATCCGGCAAACAAATCTTTTATATTTAACACTATTTATTCCCCATTCTCTTACTCCGTGTTCTTTGCGCCTCCGTGCCTCCGTGTGAACCTCTTTTTCGAAAATAAACCCAAACAAAAAACGGCGCACCGATAAGCGCTGTGATCGCTCCCACAGGAAGTTCCGAAGGCGAGATAACAGTTCTTGCGATTAAATCCGTGCAAACCATTAATGAGCCGCCAAGAAAAAAAGACATGGGAATTAAATACTTGTGGCGTGAACCGATGATTCGCCGTGCCGCATGAGGCGCAATTAAATCAACAAAACCGATAACGCCGCTAAGAGCTACTGCTGCTCCTGTTAACACGGCGCAAAGAGCGAGCAGTTTTTTTCGAAGTGCGCCTGTTTCGATGCCGGCAGATTTTGCCTGTTCATCGCCGAAACTTAAAATGTCCATTTCTTTTGTGTAAAGAAAAATACCTGCAACTCCAATTAATAAAAAAGGCAGAAGAAGCCCGACATAAGTCCATCCGCGCATTGCGAAACTTCCCATTTGCCATAAAGCGATACGGCGTAAGTCATCGGAAAAAACTGCGCTTAAAGTTGTAAGGATTGCGTTTAAAAAGAGAGAAAGAACCATACCGCATAAAATAATGGTGTTATTCGACATTGATTTATCGATTCGTGATGAAAACGAAGCGACAAAAAAGACAGTTAAAAGTCCGAAAATAAAACCCGTTAATGGCAGAGAAAATCCGTACAAAAAGGGGAGTGTAATTCCGGTTATGATAATAATTCCCGCTCCTAATGACGCGCCCGATGACACTCCTAAAATATAAGGCGATGCAAGAGGGTTTCGCAAAATTGACTGACACACAGCGCCGCTCATCGCAAGGCTTCCGCCGACAAGGAAAGCAAGCAAAACTCGAGGCAGCCGCAATATCCACACAATCGAAACATTCGCAGGGTTAATATCTTGCGAAATCGCCAGTCCGAATATTTTATGTAAGACTATCTGAATTGTATTAAAAAAACTAATGTTTGTGCTGCCAAGAGATGATGCTGCAATTATTAATAACATTGAAATCAAAAAACATAGAATAATACTTTTTTTATTTGACCACGAACCACGCGAAAACCACGAACTTTTAATTCGAAATCTTGTCGCTTTTCGTGATGGTTCGTGATGGTTCGTGGTAGAATTTTGTGATTGATGTTTATTCCCGATCACCGTACACAGCCTCGCTCATTTGCCGCAGCGCCAAAATCACTCTCGACGAAGGCCGTGACGACGAATCATTATCAATATAAAAAATCTGGTTATTAATAACCGCGTTAATATGATTAAAACCCGGGCGTAACTTTATTTCGCCAATAGGATCGTCAATGTAATTAACACTGGTAAGGATCACATCGGGGTTACGCTCGATAATGGATTCCGCTCCCGGCATAACAAACGTGGCTTCATTTCCAAAAATGTTACGTGCATTTATTATAGAAATCATATCGTCGATGAAGCTGTCCTTACCGAATGTCATCATATCAGGCGCAGTGGAAATTTCAAAATACACAGACTTTTTATTTTGAATATGTTCTGTTCTTTGTCTAATTTCTTGTACTTGCGTTCTCATGGAATGAATAAGAGCTTCTCCTTCTTTTTCTGCCTGTAAAAGCTGGGCGATAAATCCTATGTCCAAATAAATATCTTCGATACTTTTACTCATGGAAATATACACAACAGGAATTCCCATGTCGCGCAAAAGTTTAAAAGGATCTTCGCCAGTACCCGTGGGATTATGCCCGCTTGCGATAATAATATCGGGCTGCAGGCTGATAATTACTTCGGCATCAGGGTAGAAAAAATCCAGTAAAGGCAAACCGGAAGGAACGCCGTCGATATTTGCCGAATGAATATCAATGGCGACAAGTTTATGAGTCTGTCCAAGGTCTACGATTATTTCTGTATTCGACGGCGCTGTCGAAACAATGCGATTGATTGCCCTGTTTATTACAACCGTCCGCCCCGACCTATCTATTATTTCTTTACTTTTGTCTCCAGTACAGCTTAAACATAATACTGTCAGCAAAAAAATAATTATTTTATTCATTTCCAACCTCCAAGTTTACACGCATACCTAATGTTAAAGTTATCCCCGGCATGGGACAATTATAACGTGATTGATAAGAAGAGTTAAGAATATTACGAAGTGCTCCAAACATAACAAGATTATCTCCTATTTTTTGATTCATTGAAGCATTAAATAGAAAATGAGGTTTTAATAAATTCGAAGGAGTGGTATCAAAGCGTTCGCTTTCAAAATGCCCTGATAATAATACTGATCCGGTTTCCCAAATTATATTTAAAGAAAAACCTGCTGTAAACAAAGGACTGTAGGGAACACGCACATCAGACGAAAAAGTTTTACCGTCATCGAGCATATAACTTAAAAGAAAATTGTAATAAATCGAAGGAATAATTTTTTGTATAAATCCTTTAGAAATCGGTATTTCAAGATTAATTTTATTATCCAACCCAAAAAAAACCGCTTCTTCTACATTTTCAGGTCTGTAACTCCACGGCGCATATTCAAACCACTGTATGGAATCTTTCAACCATTGTAACCAAAAAACTGTTTCTATTTGCATTGAATTAGTTATATTCCATGAAGCTCCAATATCAGCGCCCCATCCGTCTTCAGGGCGTAAGTTGGGATTTCCGATTGAACCCCATCCGTCATCTGCCCAGTAAAGGTCTTGGAAATCAGGAAATTTAAAACTTCTAAAGTAATTATTTTTAATTACAAAGTTGTCTGTTACATTCCATAATAATCCTAGTTTTGGAATTATTGCAGTATTTCCAGTACCTTCGCTTGTATAAACAATTTTAACTGATGGAATTAACATAAATGATTCTGCAAGTTCAAGTTCTGCTGTAAGGTAAATACCGCCATCGTGTCTGCTGCGAGTATCCATCGTAGTAGAATTTAGATAAACAAAACGGTAATCAATTCCGCTTCTTAAAGTAAGGTAATCTGCAGTAAACCAATTCCAGCGGTTTATTATAGTCAGGTTATATTGATCAATGCGCGAAAAGTCAGGGTCTGGATCAAATGATGTCGGTTCTGGCGTATAATCCCTGCGTAGAAAATTCCAGGAAAGCGAAATTTCTGCCGCAAGATCATCTATAAAAGCGCGAGGTTTATCAAAAATGAAATTCTGTCCTATGGAAAAATCCAGTTGATTATCAGGATTACCGTTTAAAGACCATGGATTAGGAATATTTTTATCACTGTAATAAAAATTACTAGAAATAATAAATTTTGATAAATCAGGCAGCTGCCATACTAATGACAAAGCAGTGCCAAAATCCCAAACCTCGTTATTTTCCTTACGGCGTTTAATATCTGTATTATCATCGTAAGTAAAATGATTTTCTGCTCGGTTAAAAAAAACATTGGAAGAAAAAGAAAACGATTCAGTACCGTAAATGGCAGATAACGAATAATTCTGTGTATCAAATAAATCTATCAAATGGGAGCTTTGATTAGTGCCGCCGCTGTCAGTATATCTTTGCGGTAAAATAGAAGTATTGGAAACCGATAAAGAAAGACGCAGTCCCGGATCGTTTTTTCGGACTGTGATAATATTTATTACACCGCCTATTGCGCCTGACACATTGTACTTTGTATCAGAGCCGCCGTAAATTATTTCGATACGTTCAATGGAATTTAAATCAATTTGATTAAAATCGAACCTTCCGTCATTAGATGAATTTACAGGCACGCCGTCTATTAAAAAAGCAATTCGCCTTGAATCAAGTCCTCGTAAATTTATTCCTGTCTGATTGCCGTAAGGACCTAAGCGGACAATGTTTAGTCCGAGTCTTTCCTGTAAAAGATTTGCAAGATCATCTGAACCACTTCGTTCAATTTCTTCTTTTTCGATTACAGTCATTTGCTGACTTGTTTGTATTGTTCCGGTAACAGTGATGCCGACATCGTTTATGAAGAAAAAATCATCGTCTGTTGTGTCTTGTCCGTTAACAAAAACCGGAAGTAATAAAAGGAAAACAAGGATACTCGTATACAATCTCATAAAAACTCCTTTTCTGCAGAAAAGAAGCCGTAGTAAAAATCCGCTTACATTAAAAACGAGAAAATAAATTTTAGATAAGTAATTGGTTTTTCACAGGCTCTTACCTCGAAGCCTCTTGACCTTTGGTCAAGTTTCAAAAATGTACACATCCGTAAGG
>WQYB01000020.1 GCA_009781475.1 Treponema sp. | reverse complement strand
TTCACTTTCCATCTGGATTTCCCAGCCTCTGCCGCTTTTATTGGAAAGAATTGTAATCATATTATTTTTAAGGGAAAGATTTTCTACTCCCATAATTTCAAGACTGGGGATAACCCAATCTACTGTTTTTCTTGGTAAAGAGATCGAAAGTCCTACAATATTTTCTATGGTTAAACAAATTGTAGAAAGAGCGTCAAATGTAAGATACTGCGGACGCGGGAAATTTAATCTACCTGACCATTTTGCAGGTCCTTCCTTTGTCGGCATATACGCTTCCCATAAACTTCCCCTTTGATGATTTTCCGAACGTGATTCGCCTTTTGAAGCGGGTGAAAGTTCGGGGTTCATGGAATCGAGCATAAAATAAACATGCCTGATTGCGCACTCTCTTGCCATATCCCACCTTTGATAACGTTCAAGTCCTTTAATTACCATAAATGTAAGATACGGAAAAACAGAACCGCGGTAGCCGCGCCCTGTTTCATCAAAATCCTTTTCACAAACTGCAAGAGACGGAAAAGGATGAGGTGTGCCGAAATATTTGGGGTTAGAAAGTTTTTCTATAATTTTTTCCGCTCTTTCGCCGTTTGGAATTTCAGCTAACAGAGGCCAGAAACCCGCAATGGTTTTAACAGGGATTTGTTTTTCATTTTTATTTATATCGTAATAAAAACCGTCGTTTATATTATACATAAGTGAATTAATTCTTGTTTTCAGGGAAAAATACTGGCGTTTGTACTGGAAACTCGTTTCCTTGTCATTTAAAATATCCGCCAAAGCTGATATATAAAGCATATTAATCGCCATCATGGTATTAAAATCCATCGCATACCACGCATCCCCTCTTGGAACGTTTATCATTCCTGTAGCGCAAAGGGGTGTCTTGTAAAGACCGTTGGATTTTTTAAACACAGAATCAATCCAGGAAGAATACCTGCACAAAGCCGGCAGTACATCTTTTACGCGTTTTTTGTTCCCCGATTTATGGTAGATATTATGCTCTGCCCAGGCAAAAAGAGGAATTCCGAGCCCTTCGGGATTTTCTTTATCTACTACAGGCGAACCTGTGTTTATATCGTAAGTGCAGCGAATTGCTCCATTCGGCTCTTGGCGGCTGTAGAAAAGATCCAAAGTTGGATGAGCCTGGAAAATTCGATTGGAATAGACCAAAAAAAATGAGGAAAGTATGGCATCAGCTTGAGTAACTGTCTGGGATTCGGGATAAGCGAAGAATTTGCCTTCTATTCCGCTATTTTCGCCGCCGTTTATCCAGCAATCCTGAATCCATGCCCATGTTTTATCATAAATATCGACAAAATCCTGATCATAGAAGTGGATTTTGGGGAAATCATGCTTGGTCACTATATATCCTTATGTTTTAATTAAATTTTTCCTACTTTAAATATAATACTTTCCTTGCGGTATTGCCATTAATTTAGCGAATTTTATCAAATTTAACCGCTTGACTGACTCCATCCAGAAATTTTAACAATGTTTTTAAATAAGACCGGAACTGGTCATTTTCGCCGTTTTCTTTAATTATATTTTCTTCATCCATTTGCGGAAATAAAAACCCTGCAACTTCCTTTACATCGCTTTCGGTAACAGACTTTAAAACTCCATCCAGTTCTCTTAAAACCTTACTTTGCTGTTGTTCATTTAACGGATATCTTAACGCCCGCCTTGCGATTTCTACGCCCTCTTCTGCGGCGGTTTTTATTTTATCAAGCCCTTGTTTTAAACTTGAAACGGCGCTTTCATAACGGGCAGCTCTTTCCTTTTTTTTCTGCTGTTCGTTAAAAACTTTATCTATTTTTTGACGCGAGTTTTGTATGAGCGAATCAATTTCTTCACGGCGGCAAGGCAGAGCCAGGAAGTCTTGCATATCAGCCGAATGCAATCCGCTAATTGCCAATCCTTCCTGAAAAAGCGCATAATTTTTTATATCTGTATTTTGCTTAAATTGATTTTCAAACCATGCGGCATAAAGCGAAAGCCTTCTGTCAGTTAAAACCTGAACGCCAGTGCCGGATTTTGCTTTAAAAGAAAAACCGTCACGAAGCAGGCGCACTACCCATTTTTCGACTGGATTAAAACGGCTTGATTCGCTGTTGGAGCGTTCTTCAAAACGCGCTCCTTTAAAATGCGTTTTTAAATCCGGGTATGCAAGGTCTAAACCGGCAATCCAAATATCTTTAGCGCCAAGAAGCCTGGCAAAATCCCATGCAGTAGTTGCTACCGATCCTCCCGCGCCAAGCCTGCCTTTGGGATCAACTTGTTTTTCGATAAATGTCCCAAGCGGAAAAAGAGAGCCGCAAAGAAATTTATTTTTAAAAGGCAGATTTAATACAGGCGGATAAACTGCCGATTCAGCGATAAGCGCTGTTTTTTCGGTTGTTTTTTCTCCGATTTTATCATTAAAGCACCTGTCCAGATGTCTACTATTCCAGAACTGCGGATCAACTACAAGAACAAAATCGGGTTGTATTCCGTTTTTAACAAAAAAACGAAATGATGTATCTACGGCGACTATAATACACCTTTTTTGGATGTCAGGTAACAAAGGTTTTATTTTATCAAGGCTCGGTCCTGCTGCCGCAAGAAAAACAGGTATTGAATCATTGGAAACAAACCCAGCCAGATGCGAAACACCGGGCAAATCACGGATAGCGCTCATGTTACGCGAAAGATTGCGCACCCACCTTTGTCCGAAGCGCTTGTGTGTAGCAGCATTTACATCGTCTCTCATTGTCCATGTGCGGATTTTATCTTCTGCAGATTTATACCAAATTTCATCCAAAGAAATTAAAGCCTTATTACGAATTACAAATGAAAGCTGCCCAATATTTTTTTTATCGCCGCTTTTAGGTTCTTCATCATTTTTGGAAGAAATAAGCTCGTTTGCAATCGCAAGAGCATCTGTTACTCCTTCCCCAAAGCCGCCGACAACAAAAATAAGTTTATTATTGGAAAGAAAATCGCAAAAATCCCGCAGTTCTAACGCTTTTAACAAAATACTTTTATATTTTTCGATAATAATGATGGGTAAACCCAAACCGGCAGCCGCAAGTGCTGTGTATCCAAGACCAAATCCCAAAATGACAACATAACCGTTTTCAAAATTTGCAGCCTGCACAAGGCGCTGTCCTTCGCGTAACGGATCACGCGGCGAATGAATATAAATACCGTTAATGCAAAGAGTGGGATCTCCTGTTTGTGTTGTCTCGATTTTAATGTCTTTTATTTTATTGTCTTCCAAAAGAGTTTCATCACCTGATGATAATTCTTCCCAAAGACCCGGGTACATATCAAGAAGGATTTTTTTATTTTTTTCAATAAAAGACATGTTCTTGAATAAAAATACAATATTTCAAGGTGACTGTCACCCCCCTGGAACTTTTTCTCATTTTCGGTCATGCAAAACAGCATGTCTGCACCCATATAGGTATGTGTTTTCGGCATTAAAATGCCGGCAACACTTAAACCATTTTTAGGAGTGTGTTATGAGTGTCATGGCTTATATGCCTTACGGGGCAGGCGGAATTATTATCAGGGTAGAAACGGATATACGCAGGGGTATTCCCGGCGTGGATATTTCAGGGCTTGCAGAGGGAGCTGTAAGAGAAGCGCGGGATCGTGTGCGTGCGGCTTTTAGAAACTCGGGGTTTAATTTTCCGGCTGACAGGATTTTAATAAACTTGGCTCCTGCGGGTTTAAAAAAAGACGGAGCCGCGCTTGATTTACCTATCGCGCTTTCGATAATGGCGGCGGCAGGACTCGCGCCGATTAGCGGTAATTTGCTTGTAATGGGTGAACTTGAACTTTCAGGTAAAATACGCCCTGTGCGAGGAGTACTTGCGGCAATCGCAGCAGCAATGGCGCAAGGAATTACAGAGTTTATAGTACCTGCGGAAAATGCCGGAGAAGCGGCAATTCTTGCATCCGCGGAAAATTGTACAAGTAACCAAATGAAGCCGTTATTCACTGCTGTAGAAAATTTACAAAACGCAGTTCATGCGCTTTTAATAAGAGAAGAAAAAGGAGCTCTTCCTGTATCGCTGGAGGCGGCGAAAACTCAAAAACCGCAAATAACATGCGGCGATTTTTCTGATGTGTGCGGTCAGGGGATTTACAAAAGAGCATTGGAAATAGCCGCTGCAGGAGGTCACAATGTTTTGGTTTTTGGTCCGCCTGGTGCAGGCAAAACCATGCTCGCGCGCAGGATGCCTTCGATTATGACGCCGTTATCTGCAAATGAAGCAATCAAGGTTACGCGTCTTCATAGTCTTGCAGGTCCCAACAAAAATGAAAATGGATTGGGATTAGGTTATATCGATCAATTAATTACCACTCCGCCTTTTCGCGCTCCGCATCATAGCGCAAGCGCGGAAGGTATCCTTGGCGGCGGCAAGTTTTTGCGCCCCGGAGAAATCAGTCTTGCGCACTTTGGAGTACTATTTTTAGACGAAGCGCCGGAGTTTAGAATTAATGTATTGCAAGCGTTACGCGAACCTCTGGAAGACAGAGTTATAAGCATTGTAAGAGCAGACGGTCCTGTTATGCTTCCTGCTGAATTTCAGCTAATATTGACGGCAAATCCTTGCCGATGCGGCAGGCTTGGTTTGCGCGAAAGCGGAAGTTCATGCCTTTGTTCCCCTGAAGAAATAAACCGTTACTGGCGAAAGTTTAGCGGCGCGCTTTTAGATCGCGTAGAAATAAGAGTTGCTGTTTTGCCGCCTAAAATTGAACAAATGGCTGCCATTAAACAATATGAAAACAACATATCCGAAAGTAAAACAATTTTATCCCGTGTAAAAAAAGCAGTTGAAATACAACAATATCGATTTAAGGAAATAAATATACGACGCAACGCTCTTATTCCGGCTGGCAAAGTTAATCTTATGTGTCCGATGAACGAAAAGGCAAAAAACGCTTTCCAAACCGCTATTTCAAAATTAGGTCTTTCCGGCAGAGCATATCACGGGATTTTACGTGTTGCAAGAACTATCGCAGATTTGGATGAAAAAGAAACCATCGAAATTGAACATATCCTGGAAGCAGTCCAGCATCGCAGGCTGGGTGAAGACCCGTGGGACATTCTGTCTGTGGATATTTAACTAGTGTAAAGACAATTTGTCAATACAAATGTATTGACAAACTTTAATTGGAGGGTTATAATATGGAATATAGGTTTGAGTGGGACGAAAAGAAAAATACCACCAACAAAGAGAAACATGGTGTTTCTTTTGACGAAGCATTATTAATTTTTAACGATCCAAATCGCTTTGAATTTTTTGATAAAAAACATAGCTTTTTTGAGGATCGATGGACGGCGGTTGGCTTGAACAGTACTACCGTACTTAGAGTATGTTTTACGGAAAAGAATGGTTCTATTAGAATAATTTCAGTTCGTAAAGCAGATAAAAAAGAAGAGGAGAAATATTTTTATGGGTATAGTACGAAAAACAATTGATTTTGAAACTTATCAGCCTTCAGAGGAATCTCTTTTGCGGATGGCTGCTTTAAAAGACAGACCAATTGATTACAGTGATATTCCGGAATCAACTCCTGAAGAACTGGAAGAAATGAGGCTTATGGCAATAGAAAAACGAAAAAAACAAATGTTTTCTTTGCGGTTAAAAACAACAACTATTGACTGGTGGAAATCACTTGGAGACGGTTATACAGGAATAATGGCACGCTTATTGGACGAAGCTAGAAAACACCCGGAATGGATTAAAAAATGTCTTTAGGCTTTAACGCTGCAATTCAGGGATAACTTCGAGGATGGCATCGTTTATCTTCCTGCCTTTGCTTGAATACCCCATTCTGCGATCAGGGCGAAGCGAGCCGTGAAAATCACTGCCTTCTGTGACATAAAGCCCAAGTGACTGCGCTAAGGCTTCAAGGCGGCGGCAGGAGCCCTGTTTTGCGGTTGGATGCCATGCTTCAAGACCCATTAAACCCATGTTTTTAAGGGTTTTTATTAAATCGGGTAGCCGCCCCCAAGCAATAAAGAGCGAAATCGGATGAGCTAGAACAGGTATGCCGCCGGATTCTTTTATTAAAGCGACTGCTTCTTCAAAAGACAACCCATCTTTTGGCTCATAAAAGAGTTTTCCAACACCCAAATACTTGGCAAATGCCTGATTTACATTTTTAACGATTTTTCGCTTGATTAAAAGCGCTGCAAAATGAGGACGGCCAAGCGATTGACCGCTTCCTGACATCGAAACAAGGTCATCCCATGTTACATCAATACTATGTTCGTGCATTTTATCCAGGATTTTACGGTTTCTCTCTTCACGGCGGCGGGATAAACCTTCAACTGCGGCTAAAAATGCCGGAGTCGGTGAATTTATCCCCAACCCGAGCAAATGAAACTCTCCGCCGGGTCCTAATCCGGGTGCACCATTACTGATACCTGATTTAATTCCTGTCCAATTTATATTAATTTCGATACCGGGTATAAAATGTATGGATTTATTTGCATTAGATTGTTGTTTTGCCTCTGTTTTTGCACTTTCCAACCCGCTTATGGTATCATGATCAGTGAGAGCTATGGCACGAATCCCCTGCCGGACAGCCTCCCTAATAAGCATGACAGGGGATAAATCCCCATCAGAGAAATTGGAATGCGTATGAAGATCAACCATACCGAATAGTATATCAAATTTTTATCGATTTCTATATAATGTACCGATAATAATATGATGTTACCCAAAAATATTGATTTTTTGGGTTAAAAAGCCTAAAATTATTATATCTGACATAAAAATATCAGATATAGCAAAAAATTGAGAGTTATTTAATTAAGGACGGTCTTTAAGTGTTTGAATACACCCTGGCAAATGGCGTGATTGTCTCACCCGGCAAAGAAGTTTATACAGGTAATTTGTCTGTCAAAGGAGAAAATATTGTTTCTCCAGCCAATTCTAAAAATAGCGGCGCTGTTAAAATCAGCCTAAAGAAAAAATCCTTTGTTTATCCTTCATTAATAAACACCCATGATCATTTACAGGGAAATTACAGACCGCCTGTAGGTCCAAAAAAAGGAAGTTATTATTTAACATGGCTTCCCTGGGACCAGGATTTTAAAGCATCAAAAACTTATGAAGAACGTTCAAAACTGGAAAGAGAAGATCTTTACGCTCTTTCAGGATATAAATGCCTGTTTTCCGGCGTAACAACTGTAAACGATCATTTTCCGCATAATTTAAATTGTCAAATAATACCTACTCTGCCAATAAGAGCTATTCAAGATTATTGCATAGCCCATGAATGTTCAACATACGATTTAAAATGGGGAGACGGCATAGAAATCGAACATGAAAAAGCCGTTAAAAATAAATGGCCGTTTATAACTCATCTTGCCGAAGGTTTTGATGATGAAGCGATGCACGGTATTGAAATGCTGGAAAAATTAAAAATCCTTGATAATCATTGTCTTTTTGTCCATTGTATCGCTTTTAGTGATGAAGATATAAATAAAGTCGCCAAAGCCGGAGCCAGTGTTTCATGGTGCGGTTTTTCAAATATGTTCATGTTTAATGTAACCGCAAAAATCCGAAAGATGATCAATGCAGGGGTTAATTTAACAATAGGAACAGACTCTTCTGCCACAGGCTCTGCAAATCTTCTTGCCGAGCTAAAATATGACAGGGATCTTTACCGCAAACTTTACGGGGAAGACCTTTCGGCAGAAAAGATATTTGAAATGGTAACTATTAATTCAGCTAAAGCGTTATGGATGCAAGACAGGATCGGAAGCCTGGATGAAGGTAAATTAGGTGATATACTTGTCATGAAGGCGAAAAATGATGATCCTTACGAAAACTTGGTTAATGCCAACATGAAAGATATTGAATTACTTGTATTGGCTGGAAAACCTATATACGGTGAAATGCGGTTTTTAGATATCTTTCAGGGAAACCTCGGAAAATCAGGGCTGCCGCAAGGATATACGCAAATAAAGGTAGGAAGCAAAGCAATGTTTGTTAAAGGAGATCCTGCAGGTCTTTATAAAGAGATCAGAAAAAAAATCGGCTTTAAAAAGAAACTGGATTATCTGCCTTTCGAACCGGCTGGTGAACCTGATCAAAACGAGGGTGGTAAATAATGCCAAAACCAGCTCAATACCGTTCAGGTTCTCTTATTTATTTCCAGGGTGATCCTGCAGATAAAATATATATACTTCAAACAGGAAAAATAAGTCTTGTTTACCAGGATATTGAAACAGGAATAGACGTAAAAGATCCGGTACAACCCGGAGAGTTCTTCGGAGTAAAATCAGCTTTAGGACGTTATCCGCGCGAAGAAAACGCAGTAGCTCTTTCTGACACAACAGTAATGATTTTTACAGTTCCCGAATTTGAAGCTGTCGCAATGGCAAACTCAAGAATAATCATGAAGATGTTAAAAGTTTTCTCAAATCAAATGAGACGTGTTCATAAACAGGTTTCTAAAGTAATGGCAAGAGAAGAACAACCGCCTGCGGATGGTTTATTTAATGTAGGAGAGTTTTATTTAAAAAACAAACGTTTTACCCACGCAAGACATGTGTTTGGACGTTATTTGACATTTTATCCTTCAGGTAAAAATGCAATACAGGCATCAAAAAATTTGGAGATTGCCGAAGACGCTCTGTCCCGGTACGGAGATGGTAAAGGTCCCGGTGTTTCACTCAGTAAATCAGCGCCTGCGCCTGCACCTGCCGCAGATTATTCTGCTGCGCCTGCGCAAGTTTCGCAAAAAGATATCGAAAAAGTAACAAAAATGTATTATGACTCTGTAAGTCTTGTTTCCCAGGGAAAATATCAGGAAGCGTTTATGTCATTCAAGGCGATTGTAGATATAGACGCAAATCCGGAATGGACAGCGAAAGCATCATTTGAAATCGGCCGCTGTATGTTCCTGCTTAATAAATACGAAGACAGTATAAAATATTATACCAATATGCTGACTAAATTTCCAAAACACCCGGAATTAAGAGAAACAATGTTTATCATGGGTCAATGTAACGAAAAAATCGGAAGAAAAGAACAGGCAATCGCATTCTACAAGAAAATAATTTCTATGGGCGGCGACGACGCTACAATAGAAAAAGTAAGACGGGCGTTAAGCGCCCTGGGAGCGTAAAATGGCTATGGATATGGCGGCATTCGGCCGTTTTTCCCGGACATTTCAAAAGGGAGAAATAATTTTTTCCGAATTCGAGTTAAACGATACCTTCTACCTGATTCAAGCAGGCAGGGTTCAGCTTGTAAAACTTGTCGGAGAATTAGAAAGGACTTTGGATATTCTCTATCCTTCCGAAATGTTTGGTGAAATGGCTATTTTGGAACAATCACCGCGTTCTGCTACTGCCATCGCTTTAGACGAAGTTACTGTACTGGAATTCAATTCACAAAACTTTGAAATTCTTTTGCTTGGAAATCCGCAAATCGCTTTAAAACTTTTAAAAATGTTTTGTAAACGCATTTATGATTCTAAAAGAAGGTTCATGATCCTTACTCTGCCCGACCCGCAGGCAAAAATTGCCGACGTTTTTCTTATGCTTGATGAAACTCAGCCTGATATTGATAAAACAAGCGAACGGCGTGAATTTAAAACAACTGTTGAAGGTGTCGCTCACTGGGCAGGTATGAGTGTCAATGAAGTAAGAGATGTGCTTGGACATTTTGTAAACCAACGGCGCGTAGAAATATACCCTGACAGAATTACAGTTAAAAATATTAATGATTTTTCACGTTTTGTAAGCTCTAGACGAAACAATTCCAGAGGTGTATAATAACTCCTGTATTCAGGAGGATTATATGTCTGATTTTAATCAATATAACAGCCCGGAAGCTCCAATTGTTCCGGAAAAGTCACAAAATGCAGGGAATCTTACCGAAACAATGCTGCGTTATTTAAAAGATGCCTCGCCTTGGTTAATATTTATGGGTGTTCTAGGGTTTATAGGATGTGGTGTACTCGTACTTTATTCTGTTATTGCTATTATCGGATCACTTGCAACTTATGCTTTTTTATCGGATGAACTATTCAATTTTCCAATTTGGTTACTATCTCCTTTATACCTTGTAATGGGAGTAGTTAGTTTTTTTCCTGCTTTTTTTACCTACAATTTTGGAATAAAGATTCGCAAGTACAAGTTCAGCAATTCTGACGAAGATTTGGAAAATGCATTTAAAAATAATAAATCGTTATGGAAGTTTAACGGCATTTTAAGCATTATATTCCTGGCTTTTATTCCTGTGATGATTATTATTTTGATGATTGTTGGTGTAGCTATGGCAACAACCGGAATGTATTTCTAACTAATGCCGCAGAAATTTTCCGGTTTTGAACCTTCTCTTGATGCATTAACACCTGAAGGAATTAAGTTCGTTCTTTTTCCTGCAGGTTTGCCTGTGCGGACATTAGCTTACGCGATTGATGTAATAATTCAATGGATAATTGATATAATTCTGATGATATTATATATGCAGTTTGACTTTAACCCCGGTATTTGGCTGTTTCTTCTTGTATATTTTATTGTTGACTGGTTTTACCATGTAATTTGCGAACTTGTTTTCAGGGGACAAAGTCCTGGAAAACGTTTTTTGGGAATCAGGGTAGTAAAAAGTGACGGCTCACCTGTAGACCCGGCATCGTCTTTTTTGCGAAATCTTCTTCGGTTTGCAGATACATTTTTTTACCTTTATCATATTGCTTTTATTTCTATTGCCGCAAGCAGCGGATTCAGGCGAATCGGCGACTGGGCTGGAAATACACTTGTTGTTTATTCATCACCGGTAAAAAATCCTATACGTCATTCATTAAGCCGGCTTTTGGAAAAATATGAACCTGTAAACCCTGTTATACCTTTATCAAATGAAGAAAAACAGGCAATACTTAATTTCGCAAGGCGTTATCCCCTGTTAGGTGAAGCAAGAGCCAATGAAATAGCAAGTATTTACGTACCGTTTATAAAAAAAGACAATGACAACATATCAGATTCAGCTAACGCTTCTTATCTTATGGGAATTGCACGTAAATTATCAGGGGAAATGTAATGACAGAACAAAATTTCGTACAAAGACGAAATCAAATATGGAACACATTTTCCGCACTTACAATAGGAAACAGAAAAGAATTAAAAAAGAATGCTGTTAAGTTTATAAGCCTTTTCAGGGAAATTACCCAGGATTTAAATACGGCAAAAGCCAATAATTTTGATCCTGTTATAATCGAACGGCTTAATGCGCTTGTATACGAAGGAAATCAGATTTTATACGGACAGCATGCCTGGACTTTTAAAACATTATTACATTTTGTATCAAAGACATTTCCTCAGAAAATTCGTCTTCATTGGCGCTGAATACTTGCGACAACTCTTCTGTTTTACGGCATTTCGTTTTTTTTGGGATTACTTTGCGTTACTTCTCCTGACCTTCCCCGCGAATTAATTTCACCGGAGGATCTTCATAATATAGAAACTATGTATAATCCTGAAAACAATTTATATTTAAGACCGCGTGAAGTTACAGGAGATGCGGATATGTTCGGGTATTATATTTATAACAACATATCTATCGCATTCAGGACATTTGCAGGAGGAATATTTGCAGGAATTGGAAGCCTTTTTTTTCTTTGCTTGAACGCAGGATACCTTGGAATAATAAGCGGACATATAATCAATGTAGGTTATTCAAATACTTTTTTTCCGTTTGTTATCGCACACGGCTCTTTTGAATTAACTGCAATTGTTTTCAGTGCGTATGCCGGTCTTCTTTTGGGTTACAGATTTTTCGTTACAAAAGGTTTAAGCCGCTCTGCATCGATAAAAAAAGCCGGAAAGGATGCACTTCCCATAATCGCAGGAAGCGCATTAATGCTTGTAATTGCCGCAGCAATAGAAGCATTTTGGTCTTCAAAACATATGCTGCCGATTCAATTAAGAGTTGGAACCGGAATTGTACTTTGGGTTTTACTTTTAGTTTATTTTCTTTTCGCAGGAAAAGCGCGTGTTTATAAACGGAGAGAAAAATGATAAACGATTCCGTTGCTTTTAGACGCAAAGATTTCAGGGAAGCATCTGATTCCGGCATTCTGCTTTGGCGGCAGAATTTTGTTACCTTTCTGCCGTTTTTCGCAATACCATTGTGGATATGTGCATTTATTCCGCGAATAATACTGCCGGGTAATTATCAATATTTATCATGGCTTATAATTTGGTTTTTAAAACCTCTTTTTGACAGAATCATTTTACATATAATTTCCATCAGGTTTTTCGACAAAGACGCAAACTTTAAACGCCTTTTAAAAGGATTGTGGAAAACTTTACTTCGCGGATTATTGGGCGATCTAACATGGCGGCGTTTTAGCCCCATACGCAGTGTTATGATGCCGGTGCGTGTATTGGAACAAAATATAAAATCAAGAAAAAGATTTGCGCAAAGAAAAAACAATCTGAAAAAAGGCGGCATCGGTTATTGTTTCCTGTTAACAATCTGGGGAATTGCTGTCGAAATAGCCTTATTATTCGGCGGATACATATTTTTCCTTATGATAAATCAAATTATGTTCGGCGGAAATATTCATTTGGAAGTTGGAAACAGGGAAATTTATGTATATGCTGCCTGGTGTATTAATTATATGCTGATTGAAAGTTTATATGTTTGTATGGGCTTTAGCGTTTATATAAACAGCAGGATTGATATTGAAGGCTGGGATTTAGAAATTACATTCCGGAATTTGGCTGAAAATTATAAAAACAAAAGTAAATATACAGTATTAGCTGTTTTATTATTAACTTTTCTTTTTTTTCCTGTAAAAAGTCATGCCGACGATCAAGTCCATGAGAACAACAATATTCCAATCGATGCTTTGCAAACCATTCTTGACTCTCCTGATTTCGGCGAAATAGAATACATCTGGAGCGTACGTCCTAAAAATCAAAATGATGAAATAAATGAAAACCGCAAGGAATATTACTTTCCATGGCATTTACGGGAATTAATTGCGAAAATTTTAATGATATTATTAATCATATTGTTTACCGGTTTTGCAATATTTCTGTTTATTTATTTTTATAGAAATAAATCTTACAGAACAAAAAGCAAAAATAGTTATAATGCTACATTCCTTAAAGATATTAATACAGTTTTAGAACCAAAATTATTATTGGAAAACGCATTGCGATTCCATGAAATGGGAAACATACGGCTTGCCTGGGGTTATTGTACTGCAGCTGCCATATACTCATGGTCAGCTTATCAAAATATTATATTTCATCCCAATACTACAGAAAATGAATGTGCCGCTTTGGTCAATTCAAAAAACGATACTGCGCAAGCCAAAGAATTTTCCAAACTGATAAAACATTGGATACACCTCGCTTATGCAGGAAGACTTCCGCCGGATGGTAGTTTTGAACAAGCGATAACCCATTGTTATTCGCTGAGGGCAGAAAATGAGTAAACGAATTTTAATTTGCGCAGGTATTATATTTTTTATTGCCATGTTGGGACTTACGGCATACAATTTTTTTGAAATATACCCGTCAGAAAGATGGATACCTCCGTCCCGTGAAGCAAGTTCTAATTTCTATTACGCAATGGAACAATGGTTAATCAATACAGGTCACACGATTCGCAAAGATGAATTTTTTAATACAAATATTTTGGATAAAATTGATGAAAAAGTTATATTAATTGAACAAAATTATTATTCATACGCTTGGATTGATGATTATGAAAAATTAACAGATTGGATTGAACAAGGCGGTTTTTTAACAATATTTTTATATGGTACTAATATATATAATAATTTAGATGAATTTACTGATTATTTATTAAATTATGGAATAACTTTGGAATTTTTCTCAAAAATACGGCATGAACCGGAAAAAAAAGATGAAGTTTCCAGACCGCCGTACGATATATATTATGAAACTGAAAATAAACCCGATACAAACCTGAAAAATGAAGATTTTAAACCTCCGTACGACAGAATCGGTGATTTTATTCCAAAAACTATTATAGAAAATCCTTTTCCGTATTTTGACAGCAATATATCGTTTTCAATTGATGATTCAGATTTTTACAATTCAAATAATATTATTTCAATGAAAGACGAAAACGGTATAATAAGGCTTGTAGAAATCCCAATCGGAGCCGGTTCATTAACCATCACAGGCAGACCTTTTTTTATTTACAACTATTCAATAGGAAGAGAACCAAATGCGGTTTTATCGTGGAAATTGACGGCAGAACGTACAAGCGATGAAAATAATGGTATACTGTTTATTAGAGGTCAGTATAGAGAAACACGAAGCTCATTATTCGGACCAATTATGGAAAGAGGAAATCTATATCCTGTAATTATTTCTGTAATACTTTTAATAATACTTGGATTTTGGATGGTTATCCCGATGTTTGGTCTTGTATCCGAAGAAAAACAAAGAACATCAAGACCTATTAAAGACCGGTTTAATGCAGAAATCCGGTTCTTAAAAAAATATAATGCATTGGATTATTATCTTGATGTATACAAGCGTGAACATAAAACAGATGATGATAATAATAAAAAAGAAAAAATGTATAATTACGGAGAACTAATAAATAAATATCGGAGTGAATTAGATGGAAAAACAAAACTTTAATGCAGAAACTGCTGCCATTCAATTAGAGCAGGTAAAAAATGAAATAGGCAGAGCTTTTGTCGGACAAAACCGGCTTGTAGAACATGCTTTAATTACAATGATCGCAGGCGGACATTTACTTGTTGAAGGCGTGCCGGGACTTGGCAAAACCTTATTGGTACGTGCTTTGGCAAAGGCAATCGGCGGTGATTCAAAACGGGTTCAATTTACTCCCGATTTAATGCCTGCCGACATCACGGGTAATATTATGCTTGATCCTTCTACCGGAAAGTTTGTTACACGCAAAGGTCCTATTTTTACAAACTTTTTTATTGCCGACGAAATTAACAGGGCTCCCGCAAAAACGCAAGCCGCTTTATTTGAAGCAATGCAGGAGTTTCAGGTAACTCTTGACGGCGAAAGCCACAAACTGCCGTCTCCCTTCATGGTTTTGGCTACTCAAAATCCGTTTGAACATGAAGGAACATATCCCCTTCCTGATGCGCAAAAAGATCGTTTTTTGATAAAAACAATCGCCGGTTACACCTCTTTGGAAGAAGAGAAGACAATGGTAACAAAAGTTTTAACCGGAGATACAGGCGCAGAACTTTCGATTGCTGCTGTTAATACTGTATTAAAAACGGAAGATTTTATTTCCATAAGAAACCTTGCCGCTTCTCTTCGCATTGATCCTTTAATCGTTGATTATGCAGTTCGCATAATTACAGCAACCAGAGAAACACCGGCTGTAGAAACGGGAGCGGGTCCGCGAGGCAGTCTTGCGCTCATTCGCTGTGCAAGAGCCAACGCTTTACTGCAAGGCAGAGATTTTGTTTTACCTGACGATGTTAAAGCTCTTGCAACCGAAGTTCTAGCACACCGCATAACCCTTTCAGCCGAAAGCGAATTGGAAAGTTTAAGTACAAAACGCCTTGTAGAAAATATATTATCAAAAATCGAAGCTCCCAAGGGAATAACAGAAAATGCGGAAAACTGACAGTCCGGATAAAAAAAACGGTACAAAAGCAGCTGCCGGCACTGCGGCTGCAGCATCTGATACAGCTAAAATAAAGAAAATTCTTTTATTACCCGGCAGAACTTTTTTTATCGCATCCCTTTTTTATTTTGTTTTAAGCTGTATTACCTTTTTTTATAACGCTGTTTTTTTTATTTGGTTTATAACCGGCTTAATTTTAATTCCTTTTATTATAATTGATTTACTGCTGCTCCTTTTACTCGGAGATCGGTTACAGGTAAAAAGAGAAATTTCATCTTCATTGGCGCAAAACGAAATAGCACATGTAAAACTTTTTATCCGGCGCACAGGACTTTTTCTGCCGTATTCAATCCATTTATATGATTTATATCCAGATTCAATGAACGGTGAATTAAATTCAACTGCTGCTTTTCCTTCAAAACTTAAAAGAAAAGAACTAAACGATTCTGATACATTAATTTTTGAATACAATCTGATACCAGAAAAAAGAGGGACATGGTTTTTTACAGGAACAGAGTTTATGCTGGGTTCGTTATTAGGCTTATGGCGTTTGCGTGTAACACATGATGTAATAAGTTACGGCAAAACATATCCTAATTTCAAACAAATGGCACGCGGAATTGATATAAAAGGAAACCCGGAACTGGGAGATTTAAAACAAATCAGAAAACGGGGTCTTGGTTTGGATTTTGAAAGTTTGCGTGATTATCAGGAAGGTGATTCAATCCGCTCGATAGACTGGAGAGCGACAAGCCGTAACCGCCAGTTGGACGGAAAACCAAAACTAATTGTAAGAAATTATAAAGAAGAGCAGGATCAGCAGGTTCTTTTTATAATTGATTCAGGTTACCGTCTGCCGGATTCACAATTTGACAGCGCTCTTAACGCAATGCTGATGCTTTCCTATGTCGCTTTAAAACACGGAGACGCAGTAGCTGCTGCAAGTTTTGGAGCTCATAACCTTTGGATACCGCCGAAGAAAGGAATTAGCGCATACACAAGTCTTATGAACAGCCTATATAATCTTCAAAGCGAACCTGTTCCTTCGTCTCCTTTTTCTGCAATGGAAAATGCTTTAAAGCATTTAAACAGGCGGAGTTTTATAGTCCTTATAAGTAATTTCCGCGAGGAAGACGGAGAATCACTTTCCTGGATACTTCCGCGTATTAATCAGCGTCATTTATTATTAATGGTCAGCTTCCGGGAAATCGAAGCGGAAAAACTGGCTTTCCGCAAAACACAAACCATTGCAAAAACTGATGAAGAAATCCTTGAGACTGCCGCTGCTTATTCATACCTTGCAAACCGCCGCCGCCTTTACAGAAAGTGGGAACATTTAGGGCTTTTGGTTCTGGAAACATCCCCTGAACGCATTACATCCGCTCTTATTAATAAATATTTAACTGTAAAAAGATCAGGAAAATTGTAGTATTATTAATTATGAACAGCAAAAAAATTTTGGTGTTTTCCGATTCGCACGGCAGCGTTAAAACTTTAAAGTCTGTCTTTAATTGGGCAAATGATCATATCCCTCCTAACGGTACTATTTGCGCCGCCGTATGCTGCGGAGACGGTCTTTTTGATTTACAAAGAGCGTCGGAAGAAACCGGTTTTTTCAGTGACTGGAAGTTTGTTAGGGGAAATAACGATTATGGCATTCAAGCTCCTGAAGCTGCTGTTTTTGAAATAAACGAGCACTGTTTTTTTTTATGTCACGGTCACCGGTACGGCATATATGAAAGTCATCACAGGCTTCTAGCTGCCGCAAAAAGCAATAACGCAGATGCCGTGTTTTTCGGACATACTCATGTTCCGTTTATTAAAAATGCAGACGGAATATTACTTATAAACCCGGGCAGCGTCGGCCAGCCCCGCAGCAGAATAGGCGCTACATTTGCAGTAATTGAATGTACTGAAGATAAACCTTTGAAAGCCGAGTTTTGGGGCATCAGTCCGCAAGGTTCAATAAATAAAGTAAAAATATAAAAAAAAATTAAATTTGTATTGTATCGGCATTTGTTATGTGATATAGTTTAACCCGGAGAATAAAATTATGGAAAACAATCACAGGTTACGTACCAACAGGGTCTTTGCTCTGTTAGCGGCAATAACAATTCAGCTAACACTTGGCATTGCATATATTTGGAGCGTATTCCAAACAGGAATTGCGGAAAGTCTTTTTAACGGAGACAATGCTCCTGCGGCGCTTACATTCTCGCTGTTACTTGCAACATTAACCATAGGCAGCGTTATCGGCGGAAAACTGGCAGTTAAATATTCAACACGTATTGTTGTATTTATTGGCGGTATCATTTTAAGCATGGGATTTCTTCTGGCTTCATTTGTTACAGACAGCAATCCATGGCTGTTATGGGTAACTTACGGAGCAATGGGCGGCATTGGCATGGGTTTTACATATTCAACAACAATCGCCTGCGTTCAAAAATGGTATCCGCATAAAAAAGGATTTGTTACAGGTATCATTGTATCAGCGCTTGGTTTCGGCGGAGTTGTCTTTACGCCAATAGTAGAAAAATTAATTCTTACATTCGGCGGTCAAGGAGCCGGCGAGTTTCAAACATTCATGGTATTAAGCATTGTTTTTATTACAGTGTGTACAACCGGTTCTTTATTCCTAAAAAATCCTCCTGACGGCTACATGGCAGATAAAATTACTGCCGCTTCTGCCGCAGTAAAAGAAATAAAAGATTATTCACCGGGTGAAATGCTTAAAACATCCAAGTTTTATTTATTAACAGGAGCGTTCCTTTTAGCATGTATGGGAGGACTTATGATGATAGGTTTTGCGAAACCCATCGCTGTCGCGAAAGGTCTTGAAGATACAGCGATAATCGGAGTTCTTGCGATATCAATGTTTAACTCTTTAGGGCGTTTATTATGGGGAATGATTTCGGATAAACTGGGACGAAAAAACACAATCATCATACTTCTTTCGGGTACGGCGACCCTAGCGTTATTTGTAAATCTTGCGGCAGGTTTTTGGATATATATATTAATTGCATTGATCGGCTTTTTCTACGGCGGACTTTTAAGTAATTTCCCGTCATTAACCGCTGATCTTTTTGGTCCAAAACATATGTCAACAAATTATGGCTTCGTTCTTTTAGGTTTCGGTTTGGGAGCAATAATTTCGTCACAAATAGCCGGCTACTACAGAGACATTGCAAAAAACGATATCGATTTGATGTTTCCCGCCTTTTTAATCGCATCTTGCTGCGCTGTAGCCGCCATTATACTGATGACTATTTTAAAAGTATTAAGAAAACGTGAAAGAGGTTTTTAGTTTAAACATTTTTGATTAACACACGGATTAAAAGTTTTAAATAATCCGTGTATTTTTCATTATTTTTATTCGTTATCAGATGTTTCGTTCCAGTGCCCGATCTTTCTGATTTTTTGATTTCTGTAACGAACCAATACTTCCGGAGTTCTGCCGCAAATATCATCCAAATCTTTTACAAGAATGTCTTTTATAACTTTTGCGGTTCCGTCAGGATCGGTATGAGCGCCGTCTTTAGGTTCGGGAATAATTCCGTTTATAACTTTAAAATCAAGAAGATCATTCGAAGTAATGCGCAGCATTGCAGCGGCATCTTTTGCTTTTGTCGCGTCACGAAGTAAAATCGAAGCACAGCCTTCAGGGCTTATAACAGAATAAATTGCGTTTTCCAGCATGTAAACTTTATCACCGACACAAAGACCCAATGCTCCGCCAGAGCCGCCTTCGCCGATAATAAAACAAATAACAGGCGTTTGCAATTGTGAAAAATCACGAAGATTTCTTGCGATTGCTTCGCCTATACCGCGCTCTTCAGCACCCAAACCGGGATACGCACCTGCAGTATCAAT
This sequence comes from Treponema sp., assembly GCA_009781475.1. Classification (GTDB taxonomy): domain Bacteria; phylum Spirochaetota; class Spirochaetia; order Treponematales; family Breznakiellaceae; genus WQXQ01. The sequence continues at coordinate 18,852 of WQYB01000020.1, read as the reverse complement.
AAAAGTAATTACAGGTCTATTAAACTTTTCAGCTTGTTTTGCAAGACGAAGCGCTTTGCGGTAGCCTTCGGGGTTTGCCATGCCGTGGTTACGCCAAACATTTTCTTTTAAGCTGCGCCCTTTTTGATTTGCAATAATTGTAACAGGCCTTGAATTTAAAAACGCTATTCCGCCGATTATTGCAGGATCATCACCAAACGAACGGTCGCCGTGAAGTTCGATAAAATTGTCAAAAATTCTTGTTATATAATCCATCGCATAGGGTCTGTCGGGATGGCGTGCAAGTTCAACCTGTCTCCAAACCGATTCAGTTTTTGACTGGGATTTAATTTTTTCTTCCAGTATTGAAATTTCATCCCCTGCTTCTATGCCGGATTCTTTTATTAATTTTTTTAATTCTTCTATTTTATTATTAAGATCGATCATGATACACTCCTTGCTGCTTCGCTGTTAAAACCGCCGTTTTTATGAAGATCGATAAGCGCCGATATAACTTTTCTCTGTTCGCTTCGTTTAACAATAGTATCAACAAAACCTTTTTCAAGCTGAAACTCCGACCTCTGGAATCCTTCGGGGAGGCTTTGCCTTATTGTTCCTTCGATAACACGAGGACCTGCAAAACCGATTAAAGCGCCGGGTTCTGCCATAATAACATCAGCTAACATTGCAAAAGAAGCGGTAACTCCTCCTGTAGTAGGATCGCAGAGCATGACAAAATACGGCACACCTGCTTTTGAAAGTTCGGCTGCCGCGCTGGATGTTTTTGCCATTTGCAAAAGCGAAAAAATTCCTTCCTGCATACGCGCTCCGCCCGATGTTGTAAAAATTAACACAGGTTTTTTTTCTTCAGCTCCTTTTAAAATAGCGCGGGCTACTTTTTCACCGACAACTGATCCCATTGAGCCGCCCATAAAATTAAATGACATGGCTCCGATTATTAAAGGTTTTCCTTCGATTGTGCAGCTTCCTGTAATAACAGCTTCTTTCATTTTTGCTTTTGCTTCCGCTACAGATAATTTTTCTTCGTAACCGCTAAGGTCAATAGGATTGAGCGAACGTAAATTGCCGGAGAACTCTACAAAGCTGCCTTCGTCGGCAAGGTAAGCAATTCGTTCCATCGGTTCCATTTTGTAATGAAAGCCGCATCCAGTGCATGTATTTAAAGCAGCTTTTACTTCATCTTTTTTATAAGGGATACCGCACTGCGGGCAAACTTCGTTTTCTGCCTTTTTTTCTTTATCTGCCATTTTCAACTTCCTTTTCTATTTGTGCATACCATGATGTTCCAAAATCACCGGAACGAAAGACATTATGATTTATAATAAATATCTGTCTTTCTATATTGGTCTTAATTCCTTCGATAACCAGTTCACGCAAAACCCTGTCCATACGCGCCAGAGCATGATTTCTGTCAGTGCCATGTACAATAAGTTTGGCAACCATCGAATCATAATGAGGCGGAACAAAACAACCGTTGTATAAAAATGAATCGAAGCGCACGCCGATGCCGCCAGGAATTTCAAGCCGTGTAATTGCACCCGGAGTAAGTGCATTTATCCTGCATTCAATTGACCAGCCATTTAACGAAATCGCGTTCGGATTTATTTCCATACGCCCTTCGGTACAGGCTAAGATTTGCTGACGAATAATATCTACACCAGTGACATATTCGCTTACAGGATGTTCTACCTGAACGCGGGCATTTACTTCCATAAAATAAAATTCATTGCCGTCTGCAAGAAACTCGATAGTTCCGGCTCCGCGGTATTTTAATTCTTTAAACATTGGAACAGCGCCTGCAGCCATTGCCTTGCGCATTTTTTCTGTAACACCGGGCGAAGGGCTTTCTTCGATTAACTTCTGGTGATTTTTCTGCACCGTGCAGTCTCTTTCACCTAACACCGCGACATTTCCGTTTCCGTCTGCAAGTATTTGCAATTCAACATGGCGGGGGTTTTCTAAATATTTTTCTATAAATACAGTTCCGTCTGCAAAGTTAGATTCCGCTTCACGGCTTGCGATACTGATATTTTCAGCAAGCTCTTCGCTCTTTCGGACTATTCTCATTCCCTTACCGCCGCCGCCTGCCGCAGCTTTTATAATTACAGGAAAGCCAAGTTTTTTTGCAGCTTCCACAGCTTTACCGTCATTTGCGTTTACCGCTCCTGTACCGGGTGTAATGGGAAGACCGTACTTTTGCGCAGTCTCTCTTGCTTTTACTTTATCGCCTAAAAGTTCTATTACATCAGGATCGGGACCAATAAAAATAATTCCATTTTCTTTAACAAGACGGGCGAAAGCGGCATTTTCGGAAAGGAATCCGACACCGGGATGAATCGCTTGGCTATTTGTACTAAGCGCCGCCATAACAATGTTTTGCATAACAAGATAACTTTTTGAAGAAGGAGCAGGTCCTATACAGACTGCCTTGTCAGCCATTCGTACATGAAGATTATCTTTATCCGCTTCGGAATATACAGCTACGGTTTCTATACCCATCTCGCGGCAGGTACGAATAACACGTACGGCAATTTCTCCGCGGTTGGCAATTAAAATCCGTTTTACACCTGCTTGCGGTTTATTTTTGTTCAACAAACTAAACTCCTAATTTCTTTTAACTGTAAAAAGTTCCTGTCCGTATTCTACAAGCTCTCCGCTTGATGCATGGACTGCAACAATTTCACAGTCAAATTCCGCTTCAAGGTGATTCATCATTTTCATCGCTTTCAAAATACAAAGCGTTTGTCCTTTTTTAATTTTCGTTCCGATTTTAACAAAAGACGGAGCGTCCGGGCTTGGAGAAGAATAAAAAGTTGCCACTATTGGACTGTTTATTTTTTCACCGTCACCGGAAGAAATACCAAGCCGCACAGAATGTTCATCTGCGCTTTGTGCAGCCGAAGCTTTTGCGGCAGGCGCTTGCGTGATACCGCCAACAATGTCTTTTCGCAGTACAAAACGTACAGATCCATCGTTAAATTCAAGCTCTGAAATATTTGAAGAGTTGAACTTATCTACCATTGATAGAAAAAATTTATCATCCATAAATTACCTCACTATTTACTTAATTATCCAGATTATAATCAACATTTGCAACATCAAAACCATGCGCTTCAAGGAAGTCATGTTTAAATCCTTCAATGTCTGTTTCTGTAAATACATTTTCAGGAGTAACGATTTTCATTCGATCTTCGACCGCTTTTTGAACATCGTCTCGCATTTCCCAATCATCTATGCGAATGCGGTTTTCATTGTCTACCGGCACTACCCCATCGGCTGCATAAAGGCGTTCACGGTAAAGGCGGGTTATTTGTTCGATGCAGCCTTCGTGAATTCCCATGTCTTTCATCACTTTAAAAAGACAGGTTATATACAAAGGAATGGTTGGAATTACCGCGCTTGACCTTGTAACTAAAGCCTTGTTCACAGAAACCCAAGAACCGCCGATTTTTCCCTTAGCGGTGAAGTTTTCGTTTATTTGACGGCAGGCGCGTTCAAGGTCTTCTTTGGCTTTGCCGATTGTACCATTTTTATAAATCGCCCATGAAGATTCGGGACCTATGTAAGTGTAAGCGACTGCTTTTGTCTGTGGTGAAAGTAATCCTTCGCTTTCGAGCGCTTCAATCCACAATTCCCAATCTTCGCCGCCCATAACTTTAACTGTGTTTAAAATTTCTTCTTCTGTCGCGGGTTCAACATTGGTCGCGCTGAATGTTCCATCCATTACATTTAATGTTTTGCCGGAGAAAGAGCCACCTATCGGTTTAATCGCAGATTTATATAAAACACCGTCTTTTGGATCTGTTCTTACAGGAGAAGCAAGTGAATAAACAAATAAATCGATCTTTGCAGGGACTCCTGCCTTTTGTGCTGCTTGTTTTACTGCCTGTATTGTTGCAGCTTTTGTTTCGTTGGAGTAAGCGTCTCCGTTTAAAGTAATGGAAACAAGTCCTGCTTTTTGCGCTTCTTCGTCAAATGCTTTGTTGTTGTAATAACCGGGTGTGCCAGACCTTTTTTCTGACGGTTCATTTTCAAATGAAAGTCCGACAGTTGCGGCGTTGTAACCAAAACCTGCGCAAATACGGCTTGCAAGCCCGTAACCGTTTGAACAGCCAACAACCAAAACAATTTTGGGTGCGCCATCAACAGCTTTTAAATTCTTTTTTACATATTCAATTTGGTTTTTAACATTTTGTTCGCAGCCTGCTGGATGCGCGTTTAAACAAATGTTATTTCTAACCATTGGCTTTATTGACATTAATATATCTCCTTATTATCAGCCTACCAAGCACATCCATTCGGCTTCGGCGGCAAGTTCATCACCAACATAAGCCTTACCCTGCTGTTTGATCATCTTTGGAGAAACACGTAAGTTTATTATTTCGCTGCGTACTTCGTCGTTGGGACGAACCTGGCGGCGAAACTTTACTTTGTCGACAGTTGCCAAAAAAAATAACGAGCCGTCACCCATTACGCCGAGTTTGCGAAGCCCCGCTCCGCCGGATTGAGCCATTGTTTCTACTAAAATTACACCGGGTACTACGGGGTATTCCGGGAAATGCCCTTTAAAGAAAAATTCACTTTCTGTAAATACATGTTTTGCAACGATTTTTTCGTTTGAAGCCTCGACAATTTCATCCACAAATAAAAAAGGTTCCCTGTGCGGTAACAATTTTTCTATTTCACTCATTTTGTCCTCCGAATATTTTATTTATATTTTTTAAGAATAACTACGCCGTTATGGCCGCCGAAACCAAGCGAACCTGAAGCTGCTACATTTATTTCGCCGTATTGAACTTTGTTTGGCACATAATCCAAATCACATTCAGGATCGGGATTATCCAGATTGATCGTAGGCGGATAAAATCCGTCACGCATTGCAAGTATACATGCGATAGCTTCAACGCCGCCTGCTGCCGCAATACAATGACCGTGCATACCTTTGGTACTTGATACTTTCATTTTATAAGCATGATCGCCGAATGCGATTTTTAACATTTTTGTTTCTGTAGGATCATTTATTTCTGTTGAAGTGCCGTGCGCATTATAATACTGTACTTCTTCGGGTTTGATGTCCGCGTCCGCAAGAGCTTTTCTTACTGCGTTTGCGCCGCCATTTCCCGTAGGGTCTGGTGATGTTATGTGAAACGCATCTGCTGTTCCGCCGTAACCTGCAAGCTCCGCATGAATTTTCGCTCCGCGTGCCTTTGCATGTTCTTCGCTTTCAAGTATTAAAATACCGGAGCCTTCTCCGATTACAAAGCCGTCTCTGTCGGCGTCAAACGGGCGGGACGCTTTTGTAGGTTCACCGCAGCGTTTGGTAGAAAGCGCTTTTAACATTTGGAAACCGCCTATAGAGAACCCTGTAATTGCCGCTTCTGTTCCGCCGGAAATTACAACATCGCATCTTCCGCTGCGTATTAAATCAAGCGCCTGCCCCAAAGCATCAGTACCTGCTGCACATGCTGTAACCTGAGTGTATGCAGGACCTTTAGTGCCGAACATCATCGAAATGTTTCCGGCAGCTTCGTTTGGAATCATCATGGGAACTGTAAGAGGCAGCATTCGTTTAGGACCATTATCAAATAATTTTTTCATGGATTCCTGTACGACTTCAAATCCGCCTATGCCGTTTCCTATCACAATACCGGTTTTTTCGGCATCGCATTTAACAGGTCTTTTGCCTTCGGCATCAACTTCGCCCATTAGACCTGCGTCAGTTAACGCTTGCGCTGTTGCGGCTGCGGCAAGCTGGGTAAAACGCGCCATTTTTCTTGCGTCTTTTTTATCCATCCATAAGGTTGGATCAAAATCTTTTACTTCACCGGCTATTGTTACGTCAAAACCAGTGGTATCAAAACATGTGATTTGTCCGATGCCGCTTTTTCCTTCTTTTAACGCTGCGCAAAAATCTTCGACATTATTGCCAATGGGACAAATAACTCCCATTCCTGTTACTACCACTTTCTTTTTCATTTTTTTCCCCTAGAAGAACATTCCGCCGTCTACAGGAAGCACCTGCCCTGTAATATATGAAGAATCGTCAGATGCAAAGAATAACACAGCTTTTGCAACATCATCCTGCTTTCCTGTACGTTTTAAAGGAATAACATCCATCATTTTTTTTCTTGCTTCTTCCGGAACTGCTGCTGTCATATCTGATTCGATATAACCCGGTGCAATCGCATTAACACGTACACTGCGTGACGCTACTTCGTTTGCAAGACTTTTTGTTACGGCAATTAACCCTGCTTTACTTGCAGCATAGTTTGACTGTCCGCCGTTACCGTGAATGCCGATAACACTTGCCATATTTACTATCGAACCTGAACGTTTTCTAATCATGTCTCTTGCTACAGAACGCGCAACAAAAAACGCCGCAGAAAGATTTATGTCGATAACTTTTTGCCATTCATCAATGGACATTCTAAACGAAAGATTATCTTTTGTGATTCCTGCATTATTAACAAGAACATCAAAACCGCCTGAATCTTTTACAGCATTATCAATAACTTCGTCTATCGAAGCGAGAGCGCTAAGATCCAATTGTATCCAGTGGAGTTTTCCTTTTGCAGCTTCGACTCTGGCGCTAAGATCTTCCGGGGTCATGTAATCTAATCCCCAAATTTCTGCGCCTTCTTCGATAAATAAATCGGCAATTGTTTTTCCGATTCCTCTTAATGCGCCTGTAATTAAAACTTTTTTTCCTTCCAGTCTCACAACTTTCTCCTTACATTTTCAATTTTTTTTACCACGAATTCGAACCTTCAGTTCGCACACGAACGAAAAGACATGGTTCATTTTATTAATTCAAGTTTAATATTTCTTCCTTTGTTCCGGCTCCAAATACCGGTATTTCACTTCCTGTGTCTTTCCATAAACCCTGTAAAACTTTACCGGGACCAACTTCAAAACAAACATCTACTGCGCATTCTGCGATTGCGGCTTCTTCATCAACCCAGCGGACAGGACAAGTTATTTGCTGTACTGCAAGTTTTTTTGCTTCTGCCCCTGAGCAAATCTTTTTACCTGTAACATTGGAAAGTATTGTTATCGCAGGATCGCGGAAGTTTACTGTTTCAAGAACTTTTACAAAATCTGTTATTGAATCTGCCATAAGAGGCGAATGAAAAGGACCTGCTACCTGCAATCGTATAACACGTTTTGCTCCGGCATCTTTAAAACGGTTCTGAGCTTCATCTAACGCAGCGGCTGTTCCGCTTACAACAACCTGCTTTGATGAATTGATGTTAGCTGCATACAGATCATTTAAGCCGTCAGCATTCCACTGCCTGATTAAAGCCTCTACTTGCGCAGGTTCAAGACCTACAACTGCAGCCATGCCGGGAGCTGCAGAAATATCACCATCGCCGCGCAACTTGTCAGCGGTTTTTTGCATGACTTCGCCTCTTATTTTTACAAGACGTATACAATCAACGGTATCGATAATTCCGGCGGACACAAGCGCGGCATATTCGCCAAGGCTGAACCCTGCGCAAACAGAAGGGGTATAACCTTTTTCGCCAAGAAAAATTGCCGCCGCTAAATTGGCAACTGTTATCGCAGGCTGTGAAACATCGGTTCGTTTAAGTGTGTCAGCATCGGATTGTAAAAGTTCTTTTACATCCTTTCCAAGTATTTCAGAAGCTGTATCAAAAAGAGAGCTTACAGCAGCGGATGATAATAAATCCATCGCCATACCTGAATACTGCGCTCCCTGTCCCGGAAATAAATACGCTATCTTTTTATACATAAATCCTCATTTTCTATTATATTCTACCATATTATAATATTACCGCCGTAGGTAAGACCTCCGCCAAATCCTACAGTTAAAATCAAATCACCTTTATTAAGCTGACCGCTTCGGTTTAATTCATCCAACGCAATCGGAATTGTCGCCGATGATGTATTGGCATATTCTTCGATGTTCAAGTAGAACTTTTCAATCGGAATACGCAATCTTTTTGCAGCAGCTTGCACTATCCTTGCATTTGCCTGATGAGGGATAATCTTTGCAATCCGCTCGATGTTGATATCACCCAAACCCTCAATTTTTGTTTTCATTAAAGCATCAAGTATATCAGTAATTGCCTTTACAGCAAAATTGTACACTTCCTGCCCGTTCATTTCGATGCAAATACCGGTATCAATTACTTCACCCTTTTTAAAGGGATTTCTCGTTCCTCCGCGGCGCATCACAAGGCTTTCATTACCCGAGCCGTCGGCATATAAAAGACTATGAAGTAAACCGTTTTTACAATTATCAAAAGTCTTTTCTATTATAACAGCTCCTGCGCCATCGCCAAACAGAACACAAGTTCCCCTGTCGTCCCAGTTTGTCATCTTGCTAAGAACCTCGGCTCCGATTACAAGCGCTCTTTTACGCAGCGGGTTTACATTTAAAAGCCCTGATGCAGTTTCAAGACCGTAAACAAAACCGGTACAGCCTGCCGTGATGTCCATAGCCATCGCATTGAGCGCTCCAATCTTGCTTTGCACAACACAAGCTGTAGACGGAGTGCCGAAAAAATCGGCTGTAGCTGTCGCCAAAATAATGATATCGATTGAAGCAGCGGCAGCAGCTACTGTCTCACCTTTGCGTTCGGCAGTCATTTTAATGGCATTTTCTGCCGCTTCTGCTGCTAAATCGCTGCAAGCTACCGATTCATCGGCGATATGGCGGTTTCCAATCCCTGTATGAGACCTGATCCATTCATCGCTGGTGTCAATATGAGCCGCTAAATCATCGTTGCTAACCCTTTTGGGTGGTACAGCTCTTCCTGTTCCAATAATTTCAATAGCCATGTCTTTATTATGACAAAAACGCAATAAATGTCACGCTTGTCATTCTCCCAGTATTTATAATTTTCTTGATTATGTCAAGAGGTCACAGCGGGCTTACTTGAAGTTCAAGATACCCTTTAGACACTGGTTTAATTTTTAGAGTTGCGGAAGGATATTATGCATTATTTTTTGATATAATTCAGGTAATCATGAAAGACATTTATAAATCCTGCACAATATGTCCGAGAAATTGCGCAGTTGACAGACTTAACGGAGAAACAGGTTTCTGCGGAGAAACCGCTGTTTTAAAAATCGGCACTGCGGTAATCCATCGCGGAGAAGAACCGCCGCTTATAGGAACGGGGGGTTCCGGGACAATTTTTATAAGCGGTTGTAACTTAGGCTGTGTTTTTTGCCAAAATTACCAGGTTTCGCAAGGTGTAAATAAAGAAGCGCCAATCGGGAAAATCGTTAGTGCAGAAGAGTTTGCAGACATTTGTTTAGCATTGCGCGACAATGGAGCGGAAAATATCAATATTGTAACGGGAAGCCATGCTGTCCCAGGGATCATCGAAGGATTTAACGCTGCTAAAAAGAAAGGTTTAAATATACCGATTCTTTGGAATTCATCCGGGTACGACAGTCTTGAAGCTCTGGATTTATTAAAGGATCATGTCGATATTTTTCTTCCCGACTTAAAAACACTGGACAGTAAAATTTCTGCAAAGTTTTCCAACGCTCCCGATTATCCCGATGTTGCAAAAGCGGCAATAAAAAAAATGATCGATATCGTGTATGAAAAATATCCTGAAAACGCAGGTGAAAATGTAATTATCCGCCATTTAATTTTACCCGGTTTCCTTGAATCTACAAAAGCAGTTATACAATGGTTTGCAAAAAACGCAAAAGACCGCGCTTTGCTTTCAATTATGACTCAATATACACCAATACCAGGAATTAAAGGAAAAGCGCCGATGCGGTATGTAAATAAAAATGATTATGAAACTGTAATGAACTGGCTTGAAGAATTCGCAATAGAAGACGGCTTTTGCCAGGAACTTGTAACAGGTAAAGAATGGCTTCCGGATTTTAGGCGGATTAACCCTTTTCCATCGAAATTATCAGTGCCGGTTTGGTCAGGAAATAGTTAGTTATTATATTCTATATCTATTTTATATTCTTCTATTATTTTAATTATATCATTAATATTTCCATTTTTTAAGAAATCATTTATTATTTTTATATTCTTATTCTTAAATTGTATCATTAATATGTTATCAATTAAAATATATCCATTATAATCATTCCAATAATATTTATAAATTCTATTAAAAGGATTAACTCCAATAATTCCCTCTTTATTAAATTGAAAATATGAATGATTAAATTTATTTACCAATAACATTTTAAATAAATTATAACCAAAAAATAAAACAACCAAATTTACCCAAATTATTATAAATATAGTAGTACCAACTAAAACTTCAAATAAAATAACAAGTATTGGCTGACATAACAATATAAATATATATATATAATAATTCCTAAAGGGATATTTTATGTAAAACCTTTTTTCATTTTCCATTATTTTTTATTTCTCTAATAAATACAAATATATCATTTATTTCTTCTGTATTATTACCATATTCCGTTTTCTCTTTGTATTCTCAAATAATTTACAGTTTCCATATTTAAATGATCAATTGTTTGATTTATAATATAATATTTTAAATCATTTGATAAATTAGAAGTGTTTTGTATATAATCCAAAACAGTTGGATATACTTTAATATTTGCCATAAATGAAAATAACGCTGCTCGTGCAGTTAAATATGAAAATAAATCTTCAGTTTCATTATTATAATTATTTATAAAATCAATTATTCTATCTAAATATTTTGTATTTTCAGATGAAAAATATAGTGTCCAATAAATATCATTTAATTGAGGTACAACATTATGATTTAATAAATGTAACTCAAGATCATATGTTTCAATTATTTCAAATAGACCTAAAAGCCTTTGTATATTGCTTTGCTTTATTATAGAAAAGTAACGATCATATTTTTCATGATCATGGATTTTAATTCCATAAAAGAAATGAATTACAATCACATCAATTTCATCCAAAATATTGTTTCGATAAGCTCTTCTATAGACATCTATTGTTTCATGTACTATATTTTCATTTTTACTTATAAAATAATTCATTAAATTATTATTATATTGCTGCAACCTCCTATCATTAGTATCTATTAAAACAAAGTTTTGAGCTATTAAATTAAAATAAAATCCCATAAAAATAACAACAAAAAAAATCTTTTTATACATAATATTCTCCAAATAACATTTTACAATAAAAAAATATAAATGTCAATAGAAATTCCTATTTTTTGCTATTCCGCCTAACATTTTAAATTGGCGACGCTTTTTTGCTCGAGCCTTCCTCTGGCTTTTGAAATTACGAAAGCAACTTCTTAATATATACCTCCCTACAGTCGCATGCTTTATGATATTTATTATATACACCGCTAAAGCGATGTATATATACATTTTTTTTAAGCGAAGTGTGGGTGTACATTTATTTTCACGATTTTACCTACCATAATTTACATTATTAGAAAATTTGAAATATTTTCTACCACCTATTTCTAATGTTTCAAGAGTTCGATCAGTACCAAATGTACTTGTTGTAATACCCGAAACAGGAAATTTATAAATTATGGGTCTTTCAAGAGTTAATTTGTTTTCTGTACTATTAACCCAGCTATTTCCCCATGTATATCTTCTTATATCAGCATTATTCATAACAAAATATATTTCAGTAACAGAATAAATTAATACATTTCCCCTTATTAAATAAGTTCCATTAAGGCGAGAAGCAATTGGCATATTTTGCATATTAGAAAAGTAGAATTCTAGCCTATTATTTGGATGAAATATAAATCTTTCTCCATAAGAGGCAGCAACTGCAGGTGAATCATGCCAAAAACCAATAGGGTTATTTAAAGTTATGTTAGGTAAATTTTCATTTCTACTTTCATATGCCTGAATATATCCTATATGCCATTTATCAACATCAGTTAATAAATTATCTACATTATTTAACCTTGGGTTATACCAATCAAATTGCCTGAAATATGATGTTAAATCCGCTGAATTAAAACGTAATCCATGCCTTGCGTAGATCATGTTTCTTAAAAGTCTCAGGTTGCGGTTATCTAATTGAGCTAGTGAAAAAATATCTAATTGCACCCAGCGTGATGCCAGAATATCCACTTCTCCAAGTAATATCCTTAAAGCATTGCTGGAAAAAATACTTGAAAATTCAAATATGGAGCCTTCATAAAAACTCAAAATACTTAATTCTCCGCTGGTATGCCTTGTTCTTTCATTTTCATCATGAAATACTGAAAAATCTTGCGCAAACAAACCTGTTGAAATTAAAAAAACTAACAAAATAATTATCTTTTTCATCTTTTCCTCCATAAATATTAATGATAATGTATAATATTTATAATCTTTTGTCAATATTTTTTACTCTTATATCTAAATGGCACATAACGTTCTGGTAGTATATGACGGTTTGGCAACCCGAATAAGCGAAACCGCCAATGCGAAACCTTGAGTTTTACAGGGTTGCAAAACTGTTGGTGGAAGTTTGCGTGGGAACTAGCCGAAAGCGACTAACTTAGCTGAACGAAACCCTAGCCACCCTCTGGCTTTTGAAGTTACGAAAGCAACTTCTTAATATATACCTCCCTACAGTCGCGTGCTTTATGAAATTTATCATATACACCGTAAAAGCGGCTAGTGCATACAATCCTGTTAAGCGACGTATTTGTGCTTATTATTTTTTCAATGTGGAACTCTATAATAAAACTGTATACCATTTTTTTCAAATATATCTCCTCCATTTTTTATGTATTCTTGATATTTTTCATATGTACTAAACATTACAACAATTTGTTTCAATGATTTACTCGTTGCTAATGGTATAACATCAACTTTATCACCTAAGAATATTATTTCTTCCAAATATTTTAAATTTAATAATGGGGTAACATCATGAATAATATCAAATTGAATTATTAAACTTTTAAGATTATTAAGATTTGATACACTGTCTATATTATCCTGTCTATTTATTCGAATATTTAATAGTTCTAATTGCTGTAAATTTGTAATATTTGTCAAATCTTTTTCTTCATTTAATAGTATTTGCAGCCATTCTAACCCTATTAAATCAAATATTGGATTAATATCTCTAATATTGTTACAATTACTAATTGTAATACGTTTTAAATTGTTTAAATTACTAATTAATGATATATCATTAATATGATATAATTCTGATAATTCTAAATATTTTAATGAATCTAAATAAAAAATTGGAGAAATATCAACCATTGTTGACCTGGAACCAGAAATATGTAATTCTTCTAAATTATGTAAAAATCTTAGTGCCTCCATATTTTCGATATTGTATTTTGATATAATAGTAAGTTTCTTTAAATCTGTTAATTGTGGAATTTCTTTTAAGAAATTTAAATTTAAAATATCTTGTGAATATGAAATAATTAAATTTTCTATATCTAATGTACGACTTAAATGGTCAATATTTGTTGGATTATAAAACCAAAATACTTTACTTTCTTCGTAATAATTTGATTGTCTTCTATTTTCATTGTTTCTAAATTGAATCTGATAATTAAAATTATCAGATTTTAACTCATTATTTACACATGTTCCAAAAAATAATAGAAATGTTATTATAGTAAAAATATTTTTCATAATTTAATCTACATATATATTTAAATCAAGGGTTATTACGCTAATCGTTTGTTAAGTGCAGTACGGCTTTATATATTTTAATGATACCATTGATCTACATTTGCTTTTCTAAATACTTCTAAAGCAATTGAATTTATTTTCTCTACATCTCCTCTTGTGTTTCTTGGATTCCAAACATTTATAGACATAAAATATTGAAATGAACCATATTCAATTATTACAGATGATCCATCCCTTCCTGTGGAGCTATTATTCTCTTGAACAATTCTCATTAAATTAATGTTCCAAATTTCATTGGAAATCCTTTCAAAAAAATCCTTATCAATTTCAATTATTATATTTATATTTTCTTTTGCAAATTCTTCCATTCTATTTCTTAATTGAATTTGACTATTTATATATTCTTCACTTTCAACATATCTCCGAGTATTTTCATCCTCCATATTCCAGTTTTCTTCCCGATAAGTCATGGCAATTGTTTCAATATGCATAAGATATATTCCATTATGTGTTCTATATAATGTACAAATAATTTGATTGTGAGGTATTCTTCTACTGTGAATATATTTGATTACAATTCTATTGTCAAATGTTTCTTGAGCTTCAATTTTATTAATAAAACAAGAATTTAGTGTTATAAAAATACATATTATCCATATTAATATTTTATATTTTTTATTCATTATTTTATTATATAATTTAAAATTATTTTGTCAAGTTTTATTTACTAATTTTCTTATAATTCACCTATCGTTATGGTTGTATATGATGGCTTTGCATGAGAGCGAGCACAGCGACCGACCTAGCCGAACGTATCCCGAACCACCCGCGAACTAAAAGTTCGATGGCTATTGAAGTTGCGAAAGCAACTTCTTAGCGTTAATCGTGTGTTAGGCGCTGGTTTTTCTATTTTTATTACGTTTCTTTTCAAATATTTTTATCATTTTCCAAAAATGAATTTAAATTATCTTTAATATTCTTCCAAAATATTTCTACATCATTAATTAAATGCTCCATTTGTTCCCATTTAAATTTATAACTATATGCATGCCTTACAAAATGTCTAAATTTTAAATATTCTTCAATAGTCTCTTGTAAATCATTTTTAAATACTTGCTTTCCATTTTCCATTGGAACAAATGCTCTCTCTAATAATTCCAAATGCCATTTATTGCTATTCGGTAATTTTTTTTCATAATTTTTAATTATTAATATTAGTATATTTTCAATTCCATTATAAAATGAATGAAGCACCATTGCCGCTGCTGATAATTCTATAAAATCAGGTTCTTTTAATTTACATAATTTTATTAATGGTTCTGCCTCATTGATCAACTTATCTATTTGAGAAATTTCATATAATATTTTTGAGTTTATATTATTATCCAATTTTTTTTATTTCTCCCAAATTATCCAAAAGATTATAAAAATCATTATTTAAATCAAAATCTACAAGATCTATTTTATTAATTAATGTTTTGTCTAATGATGCCGACACTCTAAAAAATTTTTTTGGGTTTAATCCAGTTATACCTATATCTATGTCAGAATTCTGATGAAATTTTCCTGTAACTAATGAGCCAAATAGAAAAATATCCTTACAACCTTCATTTTTAAGCAAAAAAGTGGCTTTTTTTATATCGTCCTGATATTTTTCAGGAATTTCTATTGAATACATACCTATATTCTAACATTTTTATTTTTTTTGTCAAGCAAGTATTAAATTATTTTATATATTTTACATCCTACAATAATTGCACATAACGTTTTAGTTGTGTATGACAGTTTGGCAACCCGAATAAGCGAAATCGCCAATGCGAAGATTTGAGTCTTGCAGGGTTGTCAAACTGTGGCGAAGAAAAACACCACAAAGGCGGACTTTAGTCCGACGACTGCGTTTTTTCGTAGCCCGAGCCGCACTCTGGCTTTTGAAGTTGCAAAAGCAACTTCTTAGCATATACAATCCTGTTAGGCGAAGTATTTGCTTTTTTATTAAAGTTCATATATTATTTCAGATTTTAGTAATTCTAATAGTTTATTTATTATTTTACTACTTTTTCTCTTAAATAAAGCAGTCATAAAAATATAACCTATTACAAAGACTAAAAATATAATTAAAATTGCAAAATAACGTTCAAAATTATAATCAATCTGAGTTAAAAAAATAAAATATATGATTCCAAAGACAAATCCACCTAGCCATATACTCATAAATATAATATCAAAAATATTCATCCGCATAAAAACATTAATTATTGTTTCATTATTATTAGTAAATATTTTCCCAAAAGCTATTGGGTCAAATGTATTATAATAAATAAATAATTTTTTATTTAAATTAAAATTATACTTCAATTTAAAATTATTTTTATCAAATTTTCCAATGAATATTTTATTATAACTATAAAATATTGTTTTTAATATATTATATTTTTCAGTATTTGAAGATAATATTTCTAATACCATAATTGGAGAAATATTTGTTTTATACTGAATATCTTCAATTGGAATAAAAGCCATATTAAATAATATACCGAAATAATTATTTTGTCAATAATGTTGTTTGTAAAATTAACTTTTAATACAATATACCTTAGATTTATCAAAAAAACCAGTTTTATTATAACTTTTAAGTCATTTTAACAAATCCAATAATTAATTATAACAGATATTTCGCCTAACGTTCTGATTGTATATGACAGTTTTGCGTGAGAGCGAGCGTAGCGATCAAACTAGCCGAACGTAACCCTAGCCGCTCTAACAGTGAAGCATATGCCTCCCTACAGTCGCGTGTTTTATGAAATTTATTATATACGCCGCTAAAGCGGCTTGTGCATACAATCTTGTTAAGTACAGTAAGTCCTTTTATAATTTAATATAAATTTACTATTCTTTCTCCAGATAATTCTATAAGATATTTTCCAATATCATAAGCTATACCACTTTCTGGTGTCCACCTATGTATTATTTTATATTTATTATTTATATTTGCTTCAATTATCCATTTAGAACCATCTAAACCAATAAAGTCTAATTCCTCATTGGTCATTTGATTAAAAAAATCATATTTATTTAAAATATCTAAAACAATATTAATTTGACTATTATTTAATATCTTTTCGAAATGCATAATTAATTCACCTGCATTATATCCTCCTGCTCCATTAGACATATTAAAATATAATTTTGCATTATTATTCCAAACTATTTTTATTGAAAATGGTTTATGAAATGTTCTCAAACACGTAAATCTTATAATATTTATATTATTTAACAAATAAATTATTTCATTATCTAATATATCTAAATGTTCACCATACCAATTTTGAGTAAAAGCGTCGATACTATCATTATTATGAAATGTATTTTTTGGAAAATAATAGCTAGAAATATTCTGATTATTAGCCAATTCTTCTAAATAAACTTTATAATCTTGAATATATTCTGGAATATTTTTTTTATTTTCACAATCATTTGGATGATTATCTTTCGGAATACAAGAAATTACAAATAATGTGATAATAACTATTAATATTATTTTCATACTCTTTAAAACCTTTTAATCCATTATATTATAAATACTATTATTGTCAATATATATTTAAATCAAGGGTTATTACGCTAATCGTTTGTTAAGTGCAGTACGGCTTATATAACTTTTATTTTATCCTCCTAAACAAGTACACATAATTATAGTTTGTGGTTCTGAATGTCTGAATTGAAAAGGTCTACCACCACTAAATTCAAATATTATATATTTTTTTGATAATATATCTTGAATATCATTTAATATATTCTGTACATTTTCAATTCCGCTTCCTGTTATACAAAATTCATAATAATTTATTGTTATACTAGATGGAATATTATTATTAATTATATTTTCAAAATCATTAATATTCTTAATAATATATTCAATTCCATTTATTCCATCATACAAATAAATATTTTTCAAATTTTTTCTATAATTAGAATCCAACCTTATACCAAAAGTTGAAATTAAATAGAAATTCCTATATTCATCTGTTTTATAATATTCTCTATAATTTTTAGGGTATTTCATTTTATATATAACATATTTATCATTATGAAATTCCATTAATCTTTGATCATTTTTACAATTATTAAAACATAATAATATTATAAATACATAAATTATTCTTTTTTTCATAAAATATTTACTACCATTTTAATTTTATATTAATATTTCGATTATGTCAATACTATATCTTAAACATTGGTATTGCACTTAACATTCTGGTTGCATATGACAGTTTTGCATGAGAGCGAGCCCAGCGATCGACCTAACCGAACGTATCCTGAGCCACCCTCTGGATTTTGATGTTGCGAAAGCAACTTCTTAGCGTTAATCGTGTATTATGCGCAGTTTCTAATTTTTAATTTCGTGTAGCTAATATTATTAATAATAAAAAAATGATATATATTGATAATAAGGAAAATATTGTTGCAACATTATACGGTTTTTTAAGATCAAAATAATCCTTATCATATAACATACCAAAAAAAGAAACCTTTGTATTCTCCTTTTCATTTATAATATTTATATTTCCTTCTATGATGTCACATATTTCATTGTAATTATTTGAATTTACAATTATTGAATATTCAATTATTTCATTTTTATTTTTATTTTCAATAATTTTTTCATATTCATAATTATTATTCTTTAGTAATTTTTCGACATTATTTACTTTTTCAAAATCATTCGACAAAAATACACATTTTTTCTGTAAATTTTCCGATATTATTTCATTCATATTTATATTTTATTATTATTTATTAATTCTGTCAATTATTAATTTATCGTTTTATTTATTATTTTAGACATTGCGCATAACTTTCTGGTTGTATATGGCGGTTTTGCGTGAGAGCGAGCGTAGCGACTGACCTAGACAACTGAAACCCTAGCCGCTCCAGCGGCGTACGCTAACAATCCTGTTAAGTGACGTTTGACTGTTTATTTTTCAAATAATTAATTTTATCAATAATTTTATTATTATATCTTATAATTATATAGGATACAATAATCTTTATTATTATTCCAATAATTTCTATAACATCTTTTATAGAATATTCTTTTAAAAAATATTCATTATTAACAAATCTTGTTTTACTTACAATATAATTTGATGTATAAGAAAATAATACAGGTAATGAACTTATTATCAAGTATATTCCAAGAATAATTAACCCTATTGATAATATATTATTAAAATCTAAATTTATTTTTTCAAATTCTTGATTATTATTACC